>JARGFM010000002.1 GCA_029210725.1 Bacteroidales bacterium
AATCCGGCTCAAGCCACCTGGGGGTAAAACCGTTTTTCAATTCTGCTATCTTATTGATATCTTTACTCTGCAGCATGATTGTTGTGTTTGGACGACATAGTTAATATACTCAAAAACAGTATATTAACGTAACAATCCTGCTGCTTTTTTCTTTCTATATCTTGTTAGTTTTCAACATCTAAGAGAACTGCGAAACTTTAATTAATTAAAAAAAAGCGAAGAAAATGTCCCGGAAAGTTGCACTTATCTGCTTGCTGTTTTTTACAGGCTTTTGTTTAAATGCCCAATCCACCCTGGAAGATCGCATACCTGTCAGGGGCTTTAGTATTGCCGCTCCGTCTCCGGGGGCCGTGGACCGGTTTGAGGCCTTCATTGAGGAGGAGCTGGCCGCCAGGGACATCAATGTGCTGATTCTCCGGGTCGATTATAACTTCCAGTACAAGTCGCATCCGGAATTACAGGATTCAGAAGCACTTTCCGAAAAGGATGTGAAAAAACTGGTAGAGGTGTGCAAGGATCTAGGAATCCGTATCGTCCCGCAGATCAACCTGCTTGGTCATCAGTCCTGGGCGGAAGGGATCGGGAACCTTTTAAAGGCATATCCTGAATTTGATGAAACCCCTTCCATACAGATGCCGGAGAAATACGAATGGCCCAATGAAGATGGCCTTTATTGTAAAAGCTATTGCCCCTTACACCCGGGAGTTCATAAAATAGTCTTTGAGTTGGTGGATGAATTAATGGATGTGTTTGAAGCTGTCGATTTTCATGCGGGTCTCGACGAAGTATTTTACATTGGGCAAGAGGAGTGTCCCCGTTGTTCCGGTCATGATCCGGCCGGGTTATTTGCCGGCGAAGTGTGGCAGATCAGAAACCACCTGGCTGAAAAAGGAAGGAGACTCTGGATATGGGGAGATCGCCTGCTGGATGGAAAAGCGACCGGACTGGGAATGTGGGAGGCCAGTATGAACAACACCCACCGGGCCATTGATATGATACCCAAAGATGTTTTTATCTGCGACTGGCATTATGAACGACCCGATAAAACCTCTGTCTATTTTGCCATGAAAGGTTTTGATGTGGCCACCTGTCCATGGCGGAAACCTGAAGTGGCCCGCATACAGGTTCAGGACATGATTGCATTTAGAAGTGGCTCCACGCCTGCCATGAAAGAAAAATTCCAGGGAATCATACTGACCAGCTGGTCCAGTGCCGAAAATTTCATGAAGAACTACTATGACGATTCCGGGGAGGATGGAGTCAAAGAGATGCTTTCCATTTTTGAACTGTAGCACGGGTAAAACTGAAATCCGAATTACTATGAGAATCCTTGTTGCTTTAAGATCGTTTTTTGCCTCGAGCAGGCAGGTGAATAAACCGGTGGATGTTCCATCCCATGAAACCATGGAGAAACCTGTGGAGATGCTCCGTGGACTGCCCTGGTTAGCAAAGCTGAACGAAGAGGTGTTCCAGCGGGTAGTGGATGGATTTGAAACACGCCGGTTCCCTGAAGGTGCGGTCCTGCTGAAAGAAGAAGATCCTGATAACGGCATGTTTGTGATTGTGGAGGGTAAAGTAAAAATAGAGATCAGGGGAATCCAGATGGACGTGGTTGGAGCGGGTAGCTTGATTGGGGAAATGGCAGTCCTGACCGGCTATCCCCGGAGCGCATCTATAATTACCGTCTCGCCGGTAACTGTCGTTTGGCTGGAGCCGGGCACCTTAAAATCAATCATGAAGAAATCCACGGAATTAGAAAACGGACTTTGGGAATTTGCCAGTATGCGTTTTGCCATGAACCTGCTGGGGAAGAAGGAACCATATAACCAGTGGGAGCAGAATATATTCATACAGTGGCTGGCGGCCGGGGAAATTAAATTACCCAACGAAAATGGAATCATCGACCTGAAAGGCAAAGTAGGAGTCCTGGTTACCGGTACTGCTGCAAGCCATGATGGAAGCACCGTAGTAAAAGCTCCGGCATCGCTTACCGGTACAGACTATGTTTTTAGCCAGGAGGCACGGGTATACCTGCGAGATAAATAAACCTTAAGCTCCCTGCGGATATTAGCAGGAGGAGTGATCTGGGAAATGTTTTTATATTTGCCATCGATCAAATCTGAGCTCATATGTGGAAAACTGTTCTTGCGCTGCTGGTGACCATCATTGTGATCCCTGTCCTGGCTTTCACCATGGATGAACCTGTCACTGCCTTTCAGAATGAGATGCTGACAAAACTGTTCCTGGTCTATCTGGCTGCTGCACTGCTCACTTTTGTGCTGAGCTCAATAACCAACAACTACAGTCAGGTGGATAAGCTGTGGAGCCTGATCCCCATGGTATATGTCTGGATGGTGGCCGTTCATTCAGCATTTGAACCCCGTTTGGTTTTAATGGCAATGCTGGTAAGCGCCTGGGGCCTGAGGCTGACCTACAATTTCTCCCGGAGGGGGGGATATTCCTGGAGATTCTGGACCGGAGAAGAGGACTATCGCTGGGCCGTGCTTCAGGCCAAACCTGAATTTAAGGCAAGGTGGAGGTGGATTCTTTTTAATCTGCTCTTCATTTCCCTGTATCAGATGGGTTTGATACTGCTTTTTACCCTTCCTGCCGTCAGAAGCCTGGATGGCTTGCCTCTGGGATGGCCAGATTATCTGATAGCTGCTCTCTTGCTTTTTTTCATAGTGATCGAAACTATCTCCGATCAGCAACAATGGAATTATCATAAGGAAAAGAGAAAAGCGCTGGCAGCAGGAGGTCATATTCCGGAGATTTACAAGAAGGGTTTTGTGCATAAGGGATTGTGGGGAATGGTTCGTCATCCCAATTATGCAGCCGAACAGGCCATCTGGATTGTATTTTATTTCTTTAGCGTGCTTGCCACCGGAAACTGGCTCAACTGGTCGGTGATGGGGGCCATTCTGCTGGTGCTTCTATTCTGGGGGAGCAGTAATTTCAGCGAATCCATCACCAAAGAAAAATATCCCGACTATGCCGGTTATCTGAAGAAAGTTCCACGCTTTTTACCCTTCAGCAAGAAAGGGAAACACAGGTAAGGATTTATCTTTGAATCAAACATATCTCCACCCGGGTTCCCTGACCTGGTTCAGAGTCTATCCGGATGCTTCCCCCGTGTAAGCTGATAATCTGTCTGCATAAGCTCAACCCGATACCGGAGCCCTCTTCCCTGGTGGTAAAAAAGGGAATAAACACCTGCTCCAGTTTATCCCCGGAAATCCCTTCTCCATTGTCGCGGACCGAGAGACATATGTGGTCAGCAGAATCGTGGTAACATGCCAGTTCAATTACCGGGTCTTCCTGATCGCGGAGAGCCTCCAGGGCATTTTTTACCAGATTGATCATGACCTGTTCCAGCATTTGCCGGTCAGCTTCAATTTCAATCCTGCATGGCCCGGCCCAATAAATCCGGGTTCCCTTATTCTTAAGATCCTCCCTGAAAAGCTGTTCAATTTTGTCAAACAGCTTATTGACCGAAATGCGCTCCGGGGTCATCGGGGGAAGACTGGTCAGCTTCTTATATCTTTCAATGAATTTTACCAGTCCCTTGGAACGTTCTTCAATAATAGAGGCACTTTGAAGAGCGTCCTGGAGAACCTCTCCGCTTATTTGGGCCGGAGACGAAAGCTCTTCCCTATTGCCAAGTTTCCTCCGGATGGCCGTGGAAAGGGTAATTATAGGCGTTATGGAGTTCATGATTTCAATCTTTCCGGAATCGTCAAAGCAGAGAATGCCGGTGGAGACATTATCCAGAATGGCCGCCAGATAATGTGCCTGAACCTCCAGGTCGATACGGGCTTCCTTTAACTCTCCAATCAGGCTCTCCATGCTTTCCTTAAGTCCTTTAAAATGCCTTTTCACAAAAGCCAGGGAATAATGGAGCGAGGGATCGCTCTCCTGCATATAGGAAAGAAAATTCCCCAGTATGCGGTTTGTCCGGTTTACATAATATATCATCCGGAAAGTCAGCAGAAGGGCAAATACGGCCATACCCACGGCACTGTTGGGCTGCTGTCTGACCTGCAGGAAATAGAAACAAAGAAATGCGGAGAAAAAGATCAGCAGGCAGTGGGCAACAACAGACAAATAAAAGCGGTTAGATCCCATATTTCTTCAATTTGGTGTACAGGGTGGTCCGGGAAATATCGAGCATCTGAGCTGCCTTTGTATGATTTTCCCTGCATTTATCCATGACCCGGACGATCGTCAGGCGTTCAACATCATCCAGTCTGAAAGAGGGATGGACCTCAGCTTCATGACGATCAAGGAGACGGAGGTCCCCGGGACCCAGCCGGGTACTCTCGGAGAGAATGACAGCACGCTCCATGGTATGTTTCAGCTCTCTCACATTCCCCGGCCAGCCATATTCCTTTAGTTTCCGGACGGCACTCTCCATCAGCTTCAGTCCGGGCTTGTTGTATTTACGGGGATACTGTTCCAGAAATAATTCTCCAAGTACCAGGATGTCATCGCCCCGTTCTCTGAGAGGTGGAACTTCGAGGGCCACGGTATTCAACCGGTAATAGAGATCTTCGCGAAAGGAGCCTTCAGCAATCATCTTTTTCAGGGACCGGTTGGTGGCGGCGATAAGGCGGATGTCAATGGGAACGGGGGTAAAATCACCTACCCGGATCAGTTCCCGGTTCTGGATTACCTGTAGCAGTTTGGCCTGGATCGGCAGCGGAATGTTCCCGATCTCATCCAGGAACAGAGTACCTTCGTGCGCGTTCTCAAAGCGGCCCGCCCGGTCTTCACGGGCATCCGTAAAGGCCCCCTTAACATGCCCGAACATTTCGCTTTCAAACAGGGATTCGTTCAGGGAGGCCACATCCACTCCCACAAATATCTGAGCGGCACGTTTCGAATGTCTGTGAATTTCCCTGGCGATTACTTCTTTCCCCGTACCATTTTCTCCCAGGATCAACACATTTGCATCTGTCGCAGCAACCCGCTTAGCGGTTTTTATCAACTCTTGCATGGCCGGAGAGCTTCCGTGAAACATCCGGTGCTCCCGATCCAGGTCTTCCGACAGCTGTTTTTGCCGGTTTTTGATTTTTTTAAGCTCCTGGTGGGACCTTCTCAGGCGCCAGGCATTCTTCAGGGTAATGATAAGCTTTTCCGGATCCCTGGGTTTGACAATAAAATCGGTGGCCCCCTCCCTGATCGCTTTTACCGCAAGTTCTATATCCCCGTAGGCCGTTATCATAATGACTGGCAGCAGGGGGTCTGTGTTCATTATTTCATGAAGCCAGTAAATTCCTTCGTTTCCGGAGGTTTAGCCCATGGCAAAATTCATGTCCAGCAAAACGATATTATATCTGTTTCGCCAGAGCATCTCCGGAATGCGGGATGGTTTGGGAATAAGATCCACGAACTCGAATTCATCCTTCAATAATAGGCGGAGCGATTCCAGAATCTGGACATTATCGTCGATAATAAGAATGCGTGCAGGACTCATTCCTGGATATTTACCCGTAATTTAAGGGTATTCGTCCGAAATGTTGGCACCTGCTGTTCAGTTTCTGAACAGTCATTTTTATTGTTGGAACCGAAACAAATTCTTAATAATCATATAATCAGGCTTATAGGACTGAATTTCATATTTTGGCATCCATTTGGCATTGGGACCTGTAACCATAGAAATTCAAGTATGATACGCAGCTATTTTAAACACGCCTTCCGGAACCTCCTGAAGCAACGGGGGCGAACCCTGATCAATGTTTTCGGACTCTCATTCAGCATAGCCATCGTGATTATCATCTTTCTTTATGTGAGCGGAGAAGTGACTTACAACAATTTTCACAGGCAGGCCGATCGAATCTACCGTGTCTACAGCTCTATGCAGTCGGTGGAAGGAGAAACCTGGTATTCTTCTTATCAGCCAGCTGAATTTTCCGGAGCCTTGCAGGAAAGTGTCCCGGGAGTGGAATCCACGTGCCGGCTGAAATCCACCCCGGTTTTTATTGGTCTGGAAGAAGAGGTCTTCCAGGAGCATGTGGGCTTTGTGGATTCCACCTTTTTTCAAATATTCAGCTATGATTTTCTGGCTGGCGACGGAGAAACGCCTCTTCATATGATTAAGAGTGTCGTGCTTACCGAAAGTGTGGCCCGTAAAATTTTCCGCGACAGCCTGGTTCACCTGGATGATCTCATTGGCCGGACCGTGAATTTTCCGGAACGTCCCCCCTTTAATATCTATACAGTTACTGCCATTATTGCGGATCCGCCAAAAAATACTTCCTTTCGGTGGAGTGTGCTGGTCCCCTATGTAAATGCCCGGATCTATCCCCGGAGCAATGACTGGGGAGGGGATACCTATACCTATGTGATGCTGGATGAAACCAACAACCTGAGTCAGCTGGAGTCTGCTTCCGCTGCCCTGGTGGAGCAGATTCACGGGGAAAACATCAACGAGGCTGTTAAGGAGGGCTTTTTGAGAGAGGGTGAATATAACTTCACTTTTCATTATATGCCTTTCCGGGACTTTTACCTGGAGTCAGATTTTATGTGGGAATTTTATGAGATCCGGGGGAATAAGAAAGCCCTGTATATTTTATCCAGTATCGCCGTTCTGATCCTCTTGATTGCCTGCTTCAATTATGTCATGATTTCCATTGGGACCGCCATGAACCGCATTGGTGATTTCGGTCTGATGAATGTGGTGGGCGCCCAACGATGGCAGGTACTCTTCCAGTTTGTGGTGGAATCATTTGTCCTGACCCTGATTTCTCTTCTCCTGGGTATTATACTGGCAGAACAGCTTTTGCCTCTGTTCAATCATCTTGCGGAGGAAGATCTGCTTTTCTCCCTTTATTCCAGGGGAGGGAATTTTTTATTCCTCCTGATCATACTTCTGTTTATTGTCGTCAGCACCAGCACTTATATCGGGATCTACCTGCTTCACAGGGCACAACCTTTGCTCCTGCTCCGAAGAGACATGCTGTCGGTTCGCCGCAATGGAGTGGCCCGGATTTCGGTGGTGCTGCAGTTTCTTATTGCGATTATCCTGCTGATATCCGGGGGGTGATCCTGAAGCAGCTGCATTACCTGTTGAACCGTGATGTGGGGTTTTCCAAAGAGAATACAGCCGTGATCCACGTGGATTTTGAAATGCAGAAAATCCAGACTTTGAAGGAAAGAATCCTGGAATCACCGCATGTCCGGTCGGTGACCATGAGCGATCGGAATTTCGACAGCGGGAGCTCTTCCCAGAGCGTGCATAATCCGAGCGGAGAAAGCGTTAGCATTCGCTTTCTGAGAGTCGATGAGGATTATTTGCAAACCCTTCATCTGGAATTGATCGAGGGCAGGGATTTTTTTCGCAATGAAGGCGGGGACAGCATTCCCAAAGTGATCGTCAATGAGACCCTGGTCCGGCAGATGGAGATTGAAGACCCGGTTGGAGAACGGCTAATTCTGGGTTCCGATGGTTTTGCCGTCGATATCATCGGGGTAATTCGTGATTTTCACTTCGATTCCATGCATGATGAAGTGCGGCCCCTGATGCTGCACACCTTTGATTACAATTCCATCTGGTTTCTCTTTGTTAAGGCCCGGGAAGGCCAGATGGCAGCGGCACTGGAACATTGTGAAAAGGTATGGAGGGAGGTGGTGCCGGAGTTCTCCAGGGATTACACCTTTATGACTGAAATCCTGGAGGGACAGTACAAGGATGAAAGCCGGTGGAGCCGGATTATTGCTCATGCCTCGGGAATTGCCATTCTGCTTTTCTGTCTGGGTTTGATGGGTATCAGCGGACTGCTGGTGGCCCGCCGCTTTAAGGAGGTGGGAATCCGTAAGGCCCACGGGGCCAGTATTTGGAAAATCATCGTCCTGCTAAACGGGGAACTTTTAAAATGGGTCTTGCTGGCTTATGTGATTGCCTGCCCGGTGGCCTGGTACATTGCGCAGCGCTGGATGCAGAATTTTGCTTACCGCACAGGGATCTCCTGGTGGATTTTTGCACTTGCCGGACTGTCGGCCCTGCTGATTTCCGTGCTGACCATTACCCTTCAGATCTACCGGGTGGCCCGGCAGAATCCGGTCAATGCCCTGCGATATGAATAATCTGGAATTTGGTTCGTCCTGCGGCAGGGGCAGTGCTGTTTTGAATCTGCTTTGAGCTGATCCCAAGCTGAATTTAGCTATCTTTGGAGTTCAGTAGTTCTGAACTCTAATTAAAGCCCTGGCATGCTTAACCGAATCATCAACTTAAGCATTAAGAATAAACTGATCATACTTTTGCTGACGCTTTTTATGGCTGGCTTTGGTGTGTATTCCATTTTTCAGATACCTCTTGGTGCAGTTCCCGATATTACCAACAATCAGGTACAGGTCATCACCACCTCCACCAATCTTTCCACCCAGGATGTGGAACAATTCATCACATACCCGGTGGAGCTGGAAATGTCCAATCTTCCCGGAGTAGAAGAGATCAGGTCCATCTCTAAATTTGGCCTCTCGGTGGTTACCATCGTGTTTGAGGATAAGCTGGGGACCTACCTGCCCAGGCAACTCATTGCCGAGAAAATTAAAGCTGCCGCAGCCAATATCCCTGAGGGATTCGGAACCCCGGAGATGGGTCCCATCACTACCGGGCTGGGAGAGATTTACCAGTACATTTTGGATACCAAACCTGGTTACAAGGATAAATATTCCATCATGGAGCTTCGTACCATTCAGGATTGGGTGGTAAGAAGGCAACTTTCAGGAATTCTCGGAGTGGTGGAGGTGAATACCTGGGGTGGATTCCTGAAGCAGTATGAAGTGGCCGTGAATCCTGAAAGGATCAAAGGCCTGGGAATTTCTCTGCTTCAGGTTTTTGAGGCCATCGATAAAAATAACAGTGTAGCCGGTGGGGCATACATAGAAAAGCAGAACCAGAGTTTTTTTATCAGGGGTGATGGACTGGTTTCCTCCCTGGAGGATCTGGAAGAAATAGTGGTTTCCAACCAGGAAGGGATTCCAATTCTTATCAAGGATATTGCCACGGTGCGGTTTGGAAGTGCCAACCGCTTTGGTGCCATTACAGCCAATGGCGGGGGAGAGAAGGTGTTGGGTCAGATCATGATGCTCAAAGATGCCAATTCCAACAAGGTGATTGATGCTGTTAAGGAGCGGGTGGCGGAGGTTCAGGAGACACTTCCCGAGGGGATTTTTATCAATCCTATCGTGGAACGGAGTGAATTGATCGCTAAGACCTCCCTGACTGTCTTTGAAAACCTTTTGTTTGGCTGCCTGATTGTCTTTTTTATTGTGGTGCTGCTGCTGGGTAATTTACGTTCAGGTCTTGTCATAGCCTCTATCATTCCGCTTTCGCTCTTATTTACTATTTCGATGATGTATATTTTTGGAATCGATGCCAACCTGATGAGCCTGGGGGCGCTCGATTTTGGGATCATCATTGATGGAGCTGTCATCATTGTGGAATTTATTGCCATACGTCTGACTCTGAATCGCGATAAACTGGAGGGAACAGATCCGGAGGAGAAGCAATCCCTGATGGACCGGATTACCCACGATGGGGCCTCCAAGATGATGAATTCCGCCATTTTCGGGCAGCTGATTATTCTGATTGTCTTTATACCCGTGCTTTCGCTGAGCGGGGTGGAGGGGAAGATGTTTCGTCCTATGGCACTCTCCTTCAGTTTTGCATTGCTGGGGGCCATGTTCTTTGGCCTGACTTGGTTGCCGGTGGCCTCGGCGCTTTTTCTGCGTCCTGAAAAGAAGAAACAATTTGCCCTCACCCGTTTTATCATGAAACTTTTTTATCGTTCCTACGAGCCGGTTATTCGCTGGTCCTACGATCATAAGGGGGTCATTTTCGGACTCGCCATTGCGTCCCTGATCTTTACCGGAGTCATATTTTCCAGAATGGGTGGCGAATTTGTACCCACCCTGGATGAAGGCGATTTTGTGATACAGCCGGTGCTAAAAACCGGCACCTCTCTGTCAAAAACGGTAGAACTGACTACCCGGATGGAAAATATACTGATCGACAATTTTCCTGAAGTCGATCAGATTGTCTGCCGGATCGGGGCGGCAGAAGTGCCCACGGATCCCATGTCCATGGAGGAAATAGATATGATCATCAAGCTAAATCCGAAAAAAACCTGGGTTACAGCTGAGAGCAAGGAGGAACTGGCCGACCGTTTTAAGGAAGCGCTAAGCATCATACCGGGTATCGATTATGAGTTTACCCAGCCCATAGAAATGCGTTTTAATGAATTGATCACCGGTGTGCGTGCCGATCTGGCTATTAAGATTTTCGGAGAGGACCTGGATATCCTGGCGGAAAAGGCCCAGGAGGTTAAGGCTTTGATCGATGAGGTACCCGGGGCGGTAGATATTATTATTGAAAAGACTGCCGGGCTGCCTCAGATGAGTGTGAAATACAGACGCAACAGAGTGGCATATTATGGTCTTTCTATAGAAGAACTGAATCGTTATCTCAACATGGCCTTTGGAGGTGCCACCGCAGGAAACGTGTTTGAAGGGGAGAGGCGCTTTGACCTGGTGGTCCGGCTATTGCCCGAATTTCGTGAGGACATTGAGCATATCAGGAACCTTCCGGTTCAGATCCCCAATGGAAAGCAGGTCCCCCTTAGTGAGCTTGCGGAGATTAAGTATGCTACCGGGCCCGCCAAAATTTCCAGGGACGATACCCATCGCCGGGTGGTTGTGAGCGTCAATGTGCGCAACCGGGATCTGGAATCGGTGGTTACAGATATCGAAGCCATACTGTCCCGGCAGCTGGAATTACCGTCCGGGTATTCGGTGGATTATGGAGGGCAATTCGAAAATCTTAGAAACGCAAGTCAAAGACTAAAAGTGGCGGTGCCGATCGCCCTGCTTCTAATCTTTATTTTTCTTCATTTTGCCTTCAGTTCCTTTAAGGAGGCAGCCTTGATTTTTACGGCGGTCCCCCTTTCCATTGTGGGAGGTGTTTTTCTGCTCTGGATCAGGGGCATGCCTTTCAGTATTTCGGCGGGTATAGGATTCATCGCCCTGTTTGGTGTTGCCGTGTTGAATGGAATTGTATTGATTGAGCATCTGAAAGATCTGAAAAAGCAAGGGATTACCAATATGCGCGAGAGGGTTCTGAAAGGAACCAGTGAGCGGCTACGGCCGGTTTTGTTAACGGCCGGTGCAGCTGCATTGGGATTTCTGCCCATGGCTATCTCAAATTCAGCCGGGGCAGAGGTTCAGCGTCCGCTGGCCACCGTGGTTATTGGCGGACTGGTCACCTCCACGCTGCTTACCATGCTGGCACTGCCTCTGCTGTATGCGGTGGTTGATGATATCACAGGAATTCGATTATGGCCTCCGCGTTTTAAGAGACAGAAGATAGTACCGCTTTTGCTTCTCCTGCTGATCCCTGCAATGGCTGTCTCACAGTCTTCTGATTCCACGGGAGTTGAAGCGGAGGGGCTCTCTCTGGATGAAGTTCTTGAGATCGCATACCAGAAAAACAGTGAACTAGAAGCTTATCGATTGATGGCGGAAGAGAGTGGTGCACTTATTCGCACTGCCTATTCCATAGATAAGACCTCCCTCTATTACAGCTATGACGAGAATAATATTGCATCCAATGACTATCCCATTGGGGTCTTTGGAGGGGAGCAACGTTTTGATTTTCCCTCGGTCTATCCTGCCCGGAAAAGGGCCAACACCTTTGCATATAACATGGCTGTAAATCGCCTGGAGGTAAAACAGAGAGAGCTTACACGGGAAGTATCGAAAGCTTATTATCGTTTATTGTACCTGAAAAACAGCCTGAGGCTTTATGAGAAAGTCGATAGCATCTACAGCCGGTTTACACGGGCATCGGAGACCAATTACAATCAGGGGGCTATCACTTACCTGGAGTTGCTCAATGCCCAATCGAAACATCAGGAGATATTTCTGATCCAGAGCCAGATGCAGCATGATATGGATATAGCCTTTGAACATCTTTCGACTTTGATGCATGTCGACTCTGTATTCCATATCTCAGAAAGGCCTTTGGAATTATTACTGGTTGAGGCAGATAGTGTCTGGTCGGATCCCGGATTCCACTATTTTCAGAATGCTGCATTAAAACAGGGTGCAGACTTAAAGGTCGAGAAAAATCTCATGCTGCCTGATCTGACACTGGGATATTTTAATGGCACCAACAGATATGAAGGAGCCCGTCATTACCAGGGTTTTGAACTGGGTGTAGGGGTGCCGCTCTTCTTTGGCGAGCAGCGGGCCAGGGTTAAAGCCTTACAGTTCTCCATGCAGGCCACAGAGAATCTTCAGAGCTACTATATCCGGACTTATGAGAACAGAGTGTCTGAATTGAGGAATGGTTTAGCGAAATATCAGGAAGCCATAAGCTATTATGAGCGCATCGGAAAGCAACTGGCTAAGGAACTGATACGGTCATCACAGATGAGCTATTCAGCTGGTGAGATTGATTTTTTTCGCCTGGCTCAAAGCCTGGACCGGGCCATAGAGCTGGAAATGAGCTATCTGGATAATCTGAACTCTTACAATCAACTGGTGCTGGAAATTAACTATTTAACACTTGAGAATTAACGGAATGCTTATGAAATATTCTTTGCTTATTATATCGATACCGTTATGGCTCCTTAGTTTCTCCTGTCATCGTAGTCCGGGGGATGAGAGCACTTCTTCCCCGGGTGCTGTATTAAATAACAGCGATGAAACGGGAAAGATAAGCATCTCCAGGGAGCAGTTTGAGTCCATGAACATGAAGGTGGGTGATCCTGTACCCACAATGTTCAGTAACAGGCTCAGTGCCAATGGGTACGTGGAGGCCTCACCCACCGGAAGAGCAAAAATTGGAACCTTTATGTCCGGGCGGGTCAAGCAGATCAATTTCTCCACGGGGGATTTTGTTAAAAGCGGGGAAACATTATTTACACTGGAGAGCTATGAGCTCATTCTTCTGCAACAAAGCTTTGCGGAGGCATTTCAGCGCCTGAAATTGTTGCAGGCGGATTATGAGCGCCTGCAGGTTCTCTGGGATGAAAAGATTGCGGCACAGAAGGATTTTCTGAAAGCTGAAAGTGAATACAAAAGCTTACAGGCTGAAGTGGAAGGCCTTAAGGCACAGCTAAGAATGATTCATATTGATCCTGAGGTGATTACCAAAGGAATTATGATCCCTTATCTGTCGGTGAAATCTCCCATTTCCGGAACCGTTATCCGCCAGAAACTGGTGTTGGGGCAGCACATTGAGCCCCTTGAAACTGCCATGGAAGTGGTCAATGTAAAAGAACTGCGCTTAAGGTTGGAGTTGTTCGAAAAATCCATTCCTGATTTGGAAGTTGGTCAGCAGGTTGAGTTTTCCCTTCCCGACCGGCCGGATCAGCTATACCGGGCCACCCTGAGCCACATTGGAAAATCTGTTTCCTCAGAAACCAGGACCGTGGAGTGCTATGCAAGAATTGCAGAGAAGGATAAGATGGCTTTCGTGAATAATATGTTCGTGGAAAGTACTATTATTACCTGCGAAAGGGAAGCCCTGGCCATTCCTGAGGAAGCACTTATCAGGGAGCCGGAAAGGGATTTTGTATTGATTCTGACCGATGAGACCGCTGATCAAATGACCTTCCGGAAAATTCCGGTCAGAACGGGTACTACCCGGCAGGGGCATACCGAAATTCTGGAAGAGGACATAACTTCGGTCTTAATGGAAGGCGCCTATAACTTATGGACGGATGAATGATACCCAAAGCACTTTTTCTGTAGCGCCCTCACATTTGCAGATCACTTATTTACAGGTATATTTTTAACAATTCTGCTTCCCGGATCAGCAGGTCACGCTTATAACGAAGAAGCTGCTCTTGGTTCCGGAAGTAGAAATCAGAGGTATAAAAATACTCGGAAAGAGAGATTTCCCCGTTTTCAAGGACAGAGCTAAGCAGAGACAGACTATTGGCCGATTTCAGGGCCTCTTCCAGCTTATTCACCCTTAAGCGGAGAGTCTCCAGCTGCTTTAGTTTTTGCCTGAGCTCCTTTTCCTGCCGGAGGTTTACCTCTTGCACTTTTGCTTCAGCCCGGGCTATCTCCGATTTCGCTTTCTGAACCGTGTTGGCATTTTCCCACAGGGGAACAGACAAGCCCACACGGAATCCCCGGTATGCCTGATCGATCACCGATTCGGAAAAATATCCTGCCATGAGCCTGGGAAGGTGCTCGCTGACAACCAGATTAAGTTCTTCCTCTTTTAACTGAAGGCCCTGGTCGTATAACAGGGCGTATGGTCCGTATCGGTAAGCCTCAAGCAGAGTGTCGGGAATCAGCCGGGCGGGCTCCGGGAAGTGGAGATCATCAATTTTTATCTGATTTCCTCCCGTAATCTCCGTCAGTGCCATTCGCTTAGTCTCCAGCTGAGCAAGTACTTCCCCGTATTCTCCTTCCAGGGAAGCGAGCATTAATTTACTCTGTCCAAGCTCCAGGAGTCCGAGCTCACCGGCCTCCAGCTGCTGCTCCACATGAAGATGGATGATTTCAGCCTGCCGGAGTCTGTTCGAGAAGAGATTGCGGAGCTGGTTGAGATGGATTTTTTCGATCCAGAGCTGCCGGGCTTTAAGCAAGACCTCCTGCCGGGTGAGGAGATATTCCAGTTCGGCTCGTGAACTCTGGATTTTTCTCAGTTTTGATCTGTGAATATAGGTGGTGGGAAAATCCAGTTGCTGACTGATCCCGAAATCGACGCGGCGACCCAGATCGGACGGCTTCCCGAACAGGTAGGCAAACTCCAGCTCCGGATCCGGCGGGGTGTTTCCGGTGCCAGCTTCAAGAATGGCCACCTGGTATTGTTCCCTGGCCACCTTCAGTTCCCGGTTTTGTTCCAGGACCAGTTTCATCAGGCTGTCAGCTTGCTGCGCCTTCGTACCGGCTATGATTCCAAAGCTCAGTAACAGGATATGGATCATTGTTGTCTTCATGCTTTTCTTTTTTCAATCATATAGTATACTGCAGGGATCACAATCAGGTTGAGCAGGGTGGAGGTAACCAGTCCGCCCAGAATCACAATGGCCATGGGGCTCTGGATCTCATTTCCCGGCTTATTCCCTCCCATGGCCAGGGGAATCAGGGCCAGGGCCGAGGCCAGGGCGGTCATCAGAATGGGATTGAGCCGGTCGGCCGATCCGTGAACAATGGTGTCTAACAGGCTCTTCTCCTCCTTCCGAAGTTGTATATATCTGGATATCAATAAAATTCCGTTTCGAGTGGCAATCCCGAAGAGGGTGATAAATCCGATGATGGAGGGGATGCTAAGCACTCTGCCGGTCATCCAGATGGCCATTACACCTCCTATCAGGGCCAGGGGAAGATTCAGAAGAATTATACCGGCCAGTTTTCCGCTTCTGAATTCCTGGAAAAGAATCACGAAGATCACCAGGATAGCCAGCAGAGAGGTAAACAGAAGTGTCTGGGAGGCACTTTGTGCGCTTTTGAATTGTCCGCCATACTGGATCCGGTATCCTTGTGGCAGCTCTATCTGACTCTCAATGACAGATTGGATCTCGGCGACCACACTGCCCAGGTCCCGGCCCGCGGTATTGGCCGAGATTACGAGTTTTCGCTGCACATTCTCCCTGTTGATAGTATTCGGTCCGCTGCCAGAAACCACATCAGCCACATAACGCAGGGGAATGCGGTTTCCCTTGTAGGTATCGATCAATGCATCTTCGATATTCTCCCTGCTGTTCCTGAAGGGAACATCGTACCTGATCACCAGGGGGTAATTGAGATTTTCGTCGTAAACCTCAGCGTATTTTTCCCCGGCAATGGCAGTTTCCACAAACTGTGTCAGCTGATTCTGGGAGATTCCGTAACGGGCCAGCATTTCCCTGCGGGGCCGGATCTGTATCTGGGGAACCTCCACCAGTTGCTCCACGTTCAGATCCACCAGTCCGGGAATGCCTGAAATTGCCTGCTGTATCCCGGTGGCTGTTCGGTACATGGTACTCAGGTCGGTACCGAATAGTTTGATGGCAATGCTTGCCCTGGTACCCGAGAGCATGTGATCGATGCGGTGACCCAGAGGCTGTCCTATATTGAGATTTACTCCCTGGACATGTGAGAGTCTCTCTCTTACATCTTTCATGAAGGCTTCGTAATCTCTGTCTCCCAGGGTGTAGGGGATATCGATTTCAGCCGAGTTGGTCCCCCCGTGGCTGTGCTCATTCAGTTCTGCCCTTCCGGTTCGCCGGCAGACATATTTAACTTCAGGGATTTCCATTAAAGCTGCATCGATTTGCCGGATGAGTTGATTGCTCTCATCCAGGGACACTCCCGGTAAGGTCACCGCAGTGATGGTGAGTGTCCCCTCGTTGAATTCTGGCAGGAAAGAGTTTCCAAAGCGGGTGAAGAGGACCAGGGCCATGACCAGGAGGCCGGCGGCAAGAATCACGACCTGAAGTCTCCATTTAAGTATCTGAGGCAATGTCTTTTTGTAATAATTATTGAGCTTTTGTACCAGCGGGTTGCCTCCCCGTTCATCTTTTTCGAGCTGTTTTTTACCTGTTAGCATATAACTGGAGAGAACCGGAGTCAGGGTCAATGCAACCGCTAGGGAGGCCAGGAGCGACACAATGAAGGTAATACCAAGGGGTTTTAACATACGCCCCTCCATTCCTGCCAGAAAAAAGAGGGGAATAAAAGTCACAATGATGATCAGGGTGGCCTGTACAATAGAAGAGCGGATCTCCACAGAAGCCTGGTAGATCACCTGCAGCTTGCCCTTCTGTTCTGATTTGGGCAGGCGGTGATTCTGCTTCAGACGTTTAAGTACGTTTTCCACATCGATGATGGCATCATCAACCAGCGCACCAATGGCAATAGCCATACCCCCCAGGGACATCGTGTTAATAGTGAGCCCCAGCAGCTTCAGGGTAATGAGTGATAGCATCAGGGAGAGGGGGATTGCCACCAGGGAAATGAGGGTGGTTCGCAGGTTCAGCAGGAAGAGAAACAGGATAATACTCACAAATATACCTCCCTCCAGCAATACCCGGAACACATTGTTTACGGATGTATTGATAAAATCGGCCTGACGGAAAATCCCTGAGTTAATATGGACATCATCGGGGAGTGTGGCCTGCAATCCTGTCAGAGCCGATTCCACCTCTTCGGTAAGGGTCAGGGTATTTACATTAGGCTGCTTCAGAATAGTCAGGATGACCGCTTCTTGCTGGTCCAGCCAGGCATTCCCTACCAGATCGGGATGACCAATCTTTACCTCGGCCACATCAGCAATTTTCACAGGTTTCCCATTTCTGATCTTGATCACTGCTGAAGCGATATCGGCACAATCGGTGGAGCGGCCGGTAACCCGGACGGCGTACTCCTGACCATGCTGGTTGATGATGCCGCCCGCTGCATTGCTGTTGGTGTTTTCAGTAATGGCGATCAACTCCTCCAGGCTCACGTCGTGGTATTTCATTTTGTGGGGATCAACCAGGATCTGGTATTGTTTTGGGAGGCCCCCGATAACCACCACCTGGGCCACTCCGGTCACAGAAAGAAGGCGCTGCCGCACCTGCTTATCGGTGATGGTTCGCAGCTCGAACATGGAGAGGGAATCGGAAGTAAGAGATACAAGCATCACCTCACCCATTACAGAGGTTTGCGGTGCAATAATTGGGGTCCTAATCTGTTTGGGAAGCAGGGCCGAAATGGTTGGCAGCTTTTCACTGACTATCTGACGGGCTCTGTAGATATCCGTATTCCAGTTAAATTCCACCCAGACGATGGAGAAGCCATAAGAAGAACTGGAACGGACCCTTCGTACATCGGTGGCTCCGTTGAGAGACGATTCAATGGGAAAAGTAACCAGGGTTTCCACCTCTTCCGCGGCCATGCCATGGGCATCGGTAAGCACCACCACAGTAGGAGCCGTCAGGTCGGGAAATACATCGATTTCCATATTTCTGGCTGTAAATAATCCTCCGATCACCAGCATCAGCGACAGGAAAATAATCATCATCCTGTTATCCAGGGAATATTGTATGATTCTGTTCAGCATTTCTATCTCTTTTAATGGGAATGTCCGTCACCAACCACTCCGCTAACCAAAGATGCTGCTTTAACCAGCATCACGCCCCTGGTGACTACCCGCTCTCCTGCCTGCAGTCCCCCGGTAATTTCCACTTCGAGGCCATTATTTCCGCCGGTGCTTACAAATCTTTTCGTATAGCTTTCCCCGCTCAGCTGAACATACAGATAGTGTCCTCCCTGTTCTTCAGCCAGGGCAGTAAGCGGCACAGAGAGAATGTTACTTTTTTCTTTGGCCTGAAGGAATACTTCGGCAAAGGCCCCCTCCAGCAGGTGGCCATCGTTCTGCAATCTGAAGATTACCGGAAGATAGTGATCGTTCTCAGCCACTGAAACACCTGCTGCAAGCAGGGTCCCGCTCATCTCCTCCACGGTAAAAACCTGCTTGCTGTAGGCGGGTCTGAAATGGGCGCTTCGAATATCATTCAGCTGGTCATAGTATTGTTGTGGAAGATCGGCCCTCAGCATCAGGGTACGGTTTGTGGAGAGAGTGGCAAGCAATTCGCCGGCTTCTGTATATTCCCCGTCCGAAACAAGCAGCTCATGTATGGTCCCCGATACGGGCGCCGTAACTTTTACCCCGCCCTCTGAGAAATTATGGGCCAGATGGTAGTAACGCAGACTATCTTCCACAAAGGAGGCCCTGGACTCCAGGAATTGCCGCTCGGAAATGGTTTCCTTTTTAAACAGTGCCAGGTGTCGCTGGTATTCACTGCGGCTTTTCTCCAGCCTGTTCCGTGCTTCCTCATACCGGAGTTTCACATTATCTTCCAAAAGGTTTTCCGAGGAGAGAGTAAAGAGCATTTGTCCCTTCTTTACTTTGGATCCCTGTACCAGGAAGGGATTGGTAAACCGGACAATTCCCGGGCTGCTGGCCGTTATATTTTTATTCTCTCCCGGCATGGCCATGAGCTCCCCGCTGGTGGGGATCACTGCATGGAAGGGAGCCGGATCTATCTTCGAAACCATAAACTCAGATTGCCAGGCCTGCTCTTTCAGAAATTCAATCTCCCCGATGACCCCGGCTTCATGAGCATGTCCGACATCCTCTGATTCACCGGCATGTATATCACCGTGATCTTCGTAGACATGCAGGTACTGCTCCGCAGATTGGCTTACAGATCCGTTGTTAAATACGAATTCTGCATGAAAAGCGCCGGCTTTCCGGGGGGTATATGGAACATGGAAGATCCCGGGTGATCCTGCTTCGCCTGAAGTGACCGTTACTCCGTCTATGAGGATGCTTACCCGGCCGGTTGAACAGGCTTTATAATCGGTCAGATCGGTGAGGTGCACCAGGAATTCTGCCTCCTTACCTGCTTCCAGGGGCGGATGTTCAATAAAGAACTCAAATTGCCCGCTGAAGAGCGTATATTGATTGCCCTCTTCGTTATGCTGGTGGGAGCTGGCCGGCTCACCCGGATTTGTATGGGGACCGGTATGGCAGGCAGTGAATACCACCAGGAGTGAAATAATGAAAACTTTGCTCATGCTTTGAATATTTAGAATGTCATACTACAGTGTATCTTGGATACACTGTGGCTTATAACTGGAAGATCTGGCTTGAGTTATGCCATGGAGGGGGGTGCCCGGAGGGCCCGGGTCCCCATTTCTGCAGGCGAACTGCCGGGGGCTTTAAGCGGGGTATATGATCTAGAAAGCCGGACCTGGGGGATTTCAGGAACATAGGCTTTACGGAGAATTATCAGAGCCAGCAGCGGAACGGTCCTTGTCTGGTTCAGAGAAGGGCTGTAATTTTTAAATACCACATCGTTAAAGGCATGGCAGTGGTCGGGCTGCTTCTCAGTATCCTTGCTCTGGTCTCCGTCATGATTGTGACCGTGATGATTTCCGTGTTCGATGGGACAAGCAGTGGCCATCGGGCCGGAAAGCACCCCGGAATGGTGATTATGTGGCACCAGGTTGTGTCCCAGTAAGGCTGAGAAACAAAACAGTAGTAGACCAGCTATGTGTCTGTTGGCGTTCATAAATACTAAGTCCGGACAGCAAAAATAGTGATTTCTTTAGATATCAGGTAATTTCCAGAATAAGGGATTTCATTTTAGCCAGACCTCTTTTAGCCACAAGCAGTGGATCTTCCTTCCAGTAAGTCCGGTTGAAAAGCTCCAGGGACAGCACTTTCTCTCCCCCCATTTTTTTCAGGTCGGTCAGAATCTGTTTCATGGGAGCCGCTCCGTCACCCGGGAAAACACGGTCCGCATCATCCTGCTGCTCTCTGGGTTTGTTTTCAGGATAGTCGTTCATATGAAAGAGATCAATCATATTTCCGTCAAGCATTTTTAAGGCATTGAACCCGCTCCCCCCCCGGAACATGTGATATACATCGGGAAGTATTTTTACCTCCGGATCATCTGCTGCTGCTGCGATCATCAGGACCTGGCCCAGGTGCCACAACACAGGCGAGGATCCCCAGAATTCCAGCTGGGGCATCACGCCGGTTTGCCTTCCCAGGTCGAGCAGGCGTTTGTATTTTTCTCCTGCTTCAAACAGATCCGGAGGCTGGTCACCAGGAAGCCCTGAAGGTGCAGCTGCGATGCGTCGGCATCCGATCCCGGCCAGCATTTTCATTTCTTTTTCCATCTGGATAAACCCGGCTTCACCTTCCGCCATCCAGGGGGCAAATCCAATGGCATTTTCTACCTGAATTCCATGGTCCTCGATATACATTTTTAACGAGGAAAGAGAATGCCCCGCTTTCAAAGCGATCTCCACATCTCTTACCCAGACCTCAATACCGTCATATCCTGCTTTTGAAGCGACCTTAATGTAAGCGAGAAGCCCGGGATTGTGACCACTTATAGTGCTGGTGTTCAAACAGTAACGGAATATGGAGGGAGTTCCGGATAAGCCAGCCCTAAGCCGAGCCGGAAAGGCCATCAACAGGGGACCCATGGCCAGGGTAGTGAGCGCCTCTCTTCTTGATATTCTCATTTTTAATTGTTCAATTTGTATGAAACCTTTAAGATACGAATATGCCGCGAAAACCAGTTGATCAGGGAACAAGTAACAAGCATGTGAATATTGCCATCGACCTTATTCTGAAGGTGGGGACCCTCTTCCTGGTGATCTTCTTGTGCTTTAAAATTCTGAAGCCTTTCCTGGGGATGCTGCTCTGGGGCCTGGTCATTGCCATCATTCTCTTTCCGGTATTTGAGCGTGTAAGGGGCTGGCTGGGAAAGAGAAACAAACTGAGTTCCATTATTCTGACCCTGGCAGCACTTTCCATTCTGGTATTGCCCAGCATCTGGCTGGTGAACCAGCTGGTGGAGGGGGTAAAGTTCCTTGCCGGAAATATACAGGCAGGGGATCTGAATATTCCCAAGCCCAGTGATTCGGTGGCCGACTGGCCTCTTATTGGAGAGTGGCTTTACTCTCGCTGGATGCAGCTATCTGAAAATATGGGAGTTTCCTTAAAGGGATTTATGCCCGAGATTATTTCCTGGGTGGAAAAAACCCTGGGTACGCTGGCCAATACGGGACTTGGGATCCTTCAGTTTGCAGCTTCCATCATTATCGCCGGGATTTTTTTAATATTCTTTAAAAAGGGTTCGGAATCGGGGCGAAAGATTTTTCAGAAAGTTGTGGGCGAACGGGGGGAGGAGTTCATGGAAATATCGCTGCATACTATCCGAAATGTGGCAACGGGGGTTCTGGGCGTGGCAGTCATTCAGACTACTCTGATGGGCCTTGGACTGATCCTTGCAGATATTCCCCTGGCAGCTGTCTGGATCGTTCTGATTCTTGTAATGACCATCGCACAGATACCGGTACTACTTTTTAACATCCCATTAATTATCTATCTTTTTGCTTTTGTGGATCCCCTTCCTGCAGTACTTTGGATGCTTTATTTCCTGGTGATGGGAATGATTGATAATCTCCTGAAGCCCCTGTTTATGGGAAAGGGATCGGATGTGCCCATGCTGGTGATCTTTCTGGGAGCACTTGGAGGTTTTATGGCTTTTGGATTTATCGGTCTTTTCCTGGGCTCCATTGTTCTTTCACTGGCCTATAAATTATACACCACCTGGGTGGCTTCAGCGACCGGATAAAACTGAGTTTTATTATACGAAGAGTATGAGGCACTTCGTCTGGCAGTTTATTCGGGATTAAAACAGGAGGAGGCTGCTGAATTTATGAATATATCACGACCCACCTTCACCAGGATATACAGCTCCTGCCTGAAAAAACTGGCCATGGCTTTTACCGAAGGACGCTCTATTGTCATCGAGGGAGGCGATGTGGAGTTTGACAGGCAGTGGTACAGGTGTAATCAATGCACCACGGTTTTTCATCATCCGGATGCGGAGCACAAAGAGTGCATCAGTTGTCACTCCGGGGATATTGAACATATCAATCAGAGCATCCGTGACTGGAAAGAGGATCGAGGGGTCCTCAAGACAAAGGATGTGGTGGAATACTGTACCTGTCCCTCCTGTGAATACGAGACCTTACACCAGCCGGGAGTCCCCTGCTTTTCGTTTACCTGTCCCGACTGTAAAACCCCTTTAATCAGGAAGCGTGAATAAGTGCCGGGGCCTGATTGCAGTAGCGATTACAATTAACATATTATATAACAGCATTTTAATAGATATTTATCATGAAGAGTACTGACGTATTGGTGATTGGAGGAAGTGCAGCCGGACTGGCTTCGGCGCTGGCATCAAAAGCACATTATCCGGAAAAGAGTGTAACTCTTGTAAGAAAGGAGGCTAAAGCCGCTATTCCCTGTGGGATCCCGTATATTTTCGGATCACTTGAAAGTCCGGAACAGGATATTTTACCGGACACCGGCCTGATCAATTCAGGTGTTGAAATTGTAATAGATGAAGTGACTTCATTGGAAGGTCGATCAAAAACTGCAACTCTGAAGGGGGAAGGAAAGATTTCCTATGACAAGTTGATTATTGCCACTGGATCCACGCCTGTGTTTCCCGCTTGGCTGAAAGGGGCCCG
Organism: Bacteroidales bacterium; assembly: GCA_029210725.1. Taxonomy (NCBI): domain Bacteria; kingdom Pseudomonadati; phylum Bacteroidota; class Bacteroidia; order Bacteroidales; species Bacteroidales bacterium. The sequence continues at coordinate 23,050 of JARGFM010000002.1, forward strand.
GCTGAAGAATGTTTATAGGGTTCCCAAAAACCTGGTATACCTTGAAGAGATGAAAAAGGACCTGAGCGATAAGAAAAACATTGTGGTGGTCGGAGCTGGTTTTATCGGTATTGAGATGTCGGACGAACTGCGAAAGACCGGGAAGAATGTCACTCTGGTGGAGCTGCAACCCCATGTTCTTCCCCTGGCTTTTGATCCCGATCTGGCCGGTGAGGCAGAAAAGCTCCTGAAGGAAAGGGGCGTCAGGGTATTGACCGGTCATGGGGTTAAGGAGATTGTGGGTGAGGAAGTTGTGAAAGCAGTTATCATTGCCCATGGTGATAAGTCTGAAACCCTGGAGGCCGATGCTGTGATACTTTCGGTGGGATATGAGCCCAGGGTTGATCTTGCCAGGGACCTGGAAGATGTTGCCTTTAACAGAGATGGCTTTATCAAGGTGGATGAGTACATGCGCACCGATCACCCCGATGTATTTGCGGTGGGAGACTGTGCGGAAAAACGTGATTTTTTTACCAGGAAGCGCTCCAGGGCTATGCTTGCTTCCATTGCATGTGCAGAAGCAAGGGTTGCCGGAATGAATCTTTACAAACTCTCCACCCTGAAAACCATTGGTGGTACCATTGCCATCTTCTCCACTGCCCTGAACGGCACAGGTTTTGGCGCAGCCGGCTTAACGGAGACAGTTGCACGTGAGGAAGGATTTGATATTATCGTCGGGAAATTTGAAGGAGTGGACAGGCACCCCGGCCTGCTTAACCATCCTCATAAGCAGATTGTAAAGCTGATAGCAGGACGCGAAAACGGAGTGATCCTGGGTGGTGAAGTCGTAGGTGGATCCAGTACAGGAGAGCTGATCAATATCATCGGTCTGATCATTCAGAACAAGATGAATGTGAACATGCTTTTGACTTTGCAGATTGGGACCCATCCACTTTTAACAGCCTCTCCCGCTGCTTATCCATTGATAAAGGCAGCCGAGCTTATCGCAAAGGAGTTCTGGCACAATTAATTGGTCTTATGAATCTGACGGTGTTATCGGAAAAAAGAGCTATGGACGGATTTGATTCCGAACATGGACTCTCTTTTCTTATTGAAGTGGACCAGAAAATGATCCTGTTCGATACAGGAGCCTCCGATTTATTCGTTCATAGTGCGGCAAAGCTGGGGATCGACCTGGAGAGGGTAGATCGCATTGTGTTGAGTCACGGGCACTGGGATCATGGCAACGGTCTGGAATATCTGAAAGGCAAAGCCCTGATTTGTCACCCCGGCTGTTTCGATAAGCGCTACCGGAAATCGGGTGATGATTATCTGGGGATTTCTCTCTCCAGGGAAGAGGTTGCAGAAAAATTTGACCTGGAAACCTTTCGAAGGCCCATGATGCTATCTGAGCACCTCTGGTTTCTTGGCGAAATCCCGCGGAAGAATGATTTTGAGGCGAAATACACAAAATATAAGCTGAAGGACGGCTCCGATGATTATATCATGGATGATTCCGGCCTGGCCGTAATAAGCAGACAGGGTCTGGTAATCATTTCCGGCTGTGCCCATTCAGGTATATGTAATATGATTGAACACTCCAGACGGGTTACGGGCATTTTTAAAGTGGCAGCAGTTATTGGGGGTTTCCATTTAAGGGTAGTAAATACTCAGACCCGTAAAACCATAGAATGCCTTAAAAAACTGGAAGTAGACCGGGTACTGCCTTCTCATTGTACCCTCGATCCCGCACTGGGCCTGTTCCGAAGGGTCTTTGGAAGCCAGGAGGTCCTGACCGGGACTTGCCTGACGTTCTGATTAATCAGATATTTGCTTTCATGAAGGGAAACGCATTATCTCTGGTTTCGAATACGGATCGTATCGTTTCCATAGATATGCTTCGTGGTATTGCTGTGCTGGGAATTCTGATCATGAATATCCAGCATTTTTCCATGCCCGCCGCTGCTTATATCAATCCCACTGCCTTTGGCGATCTGAGGGGAATGAACCTGTGGATCTGGATCCTCAGTCATATGCTTGCCAGTGGAAAATTCCTGAGCATCTTCTCTATGCTTTTCGGTGCCGGTATATTACTTTTTACCGGGCGGGCCGAACTAAAAGGGTTTAGCAGTGCAGAGCTCCATTACAGGCGAATGGGATGGCTATTGCTTTTTGGTATGATGCACAGCTACCTGCTATGGTCGGGAGATATCCTGGTGTCATACAGCCTCTGCGGCATGCTCGTATTTCTGTTTCGTAATAAAGCTGCATCCACACTTCTTTACTTGGCCTTCGCTTTTTTTCTTGTTCCCATGCTGCTTGATCTTTTTTTTGTGTGGTCGCTGCCTTACTGGCCCCCGGAGGTTCTCCGGTCCACCATGGATAAATGGAGTCCTGGCACAGAGGTACTTAATCACCATCTGGAGGTTTACCGGAGCGCCTGGCTGAAGCAGATGGAGCTGCGGGTTCCAGGAAGCATTTTTATGCAGACAGGCTATTTTCTTATGAGGCCTTTCTGGAGGATCACGGGCCTGATGCTATTGGGTATGTCACTTTTTAAATGGGAGGTGCTCACCCGCGGGCGCTCTTCCGGTTTCTACAAGAAAATGATTATATACGGATTGTTGACGGGTTATTTGCTGACGGGATTGGGAGTTTACCTGAATTTCAGGAAACACTGGGCCATGGAGTTCTCCATGTTCCCGGGGGCTCAGTTTAATTATATGGGGAGTGTGGCTGTAGCCCTGGGCTATGTGGGAGTGGTGATGCTATTCAGCAAATCCGGGGGCTTCAGAAAGATTAAAGAAGCGATATCAGCGGTGGGCCGTATGGCATTTTCCAACTATATACTGATGACCCTTATCTGCACACTCCTTTTCTATGGGTATGGACTGGGCTTGTATGGAAGTGTGGAACGAAAATACCAGATTCTTATCGTTCTGGCCATCTGGAGCCTGGTGCTTATCATTTCCCCGCTCTGGTTGAAGTACTTCCGATTTGGTCCTCTGGAGCTAATTTGGAGAAGACTTACTTACCGCAGCCGCTAAAATAATTTGTATCTTAGCTACCGTAATTTCCCTGTTATCTCCTGTGAGAAATGGTAAAACCTCTTAAACAGTATACGATGAAAAAATCCTGCTTACTCCTGGTTATATGGCTTCTAATATTGACTGGATGTAATTCAAAAACCGACAGGACCGCGGCCATCGGGGAGGAAGGGTTCAGCTTTGCCTTTCTGACCGATATTCACCTTCAGCCGGAGCGGGGTGCTGAGACTGGTTTTCAATGGGCTATCAAAGAGGTGAATAAAAGAAAACCGGATTTTGTGCTGACCGGGGGTGATATGGTGATGGATGCTCTGAATCAGACCTATACCAGGGCAGATTCTCTGTATAAGCTTTATCAGGACTTATCCGGAAAATTTGATATGCCGGTTTACAATACCATTGGTAATCACGAAGTCTACGGCTGGCAGAGAGAGGAGGAGAATTTGGAGCAAAATCCTGAATATGGCAAACAGATGTATGAAAAGCGTTTGGGTCCCCGATACTATTCTTTCGGACACAAAGGGTGGCATTTCATCATTCTGGATGGTATCCACCAGGCAGAACAGGGGGGATATAAGGGAAAAATTGAGGAGGAACAAATGTTGTGGATAGCCAATGAGTTAAAGCAGATTGATCAGAGAACTCCCATTGTCATCAGCGTGCACATTCCCTTTATTACCTCTGCATCGCAGTTAATGAGGGGCTCCATGGCCGCCAACAGTGAAGGGCTCGTGATAAGCAATTCCAGGGAAGTGCTGAACCTTTTTTTGGAACATAATCTGAAACTGGTCCTTCAGGGGCATCTCCATTTTCTGGAGGATATCTATGTCCAGAACCAGGTCCATTTTATCACCGGGGGTGCGGTCAGCGGCAAATGGTGGAACAATGAACCGGAGACGAAGCCCGAGGAGGGTTTTATCATGGTTAAAGTGTTGGGGGATGATCTGACCTGGGAGTACGTGGATTTTGGATGGACCCCACCGGATGATAATTAATTCTTTTCCCGGATAGTTTTATTTCGTATTTTTATCCCATCATTGGTTTCCATATACCGGCCTGCCGGTGGAATCAAAAGGGAATACCGTTAGAATCGGTAACAGTTCCCGCTGCTGTGAATCTGTATGTGGATCAGCGATTGTTTATCCACATAACAAAGCTTCTGAAGGAAGACCACTGTTCTGATAATCCCGGTCGGGATTAGGACGGGAAGGTTTCAGAAGCTCGGACAAGTCAGAAGACCTGCCAGTGATAAACCAGCTTTTGCAGCCCGCGGTGAACGGGAAGCTGATCTGACATATCGCCCAGGTCTCGACTACCTCACTATCGCCCGCTGCGACTTTAAATGTTTTAATTTAAATCGTAGTCTGATGAAATTTTTTTACTCAACACTGCTTACACTCTGTCTGCTGGCACTGCCGGCATATGCTCAGAGTTCCCTGGCTCCCAGGTATGGATATGAGATAGCTACCTGGTTTCCTGATTATCCCAATATCGGGGCTTTTGATTTTTCAGATACTCTTTTCTTTCTGAATGATGGGGACACCATTCATATGTTAGGGGTCCGGAGCGGAACCGAACTGAAAAAGTATGGGAAACCGGCGGATTATTCGGCCAACAATTACGCTACATTTCTCACTCTTTCCCCTGATGGGAACACCATCTGGGCAGGCTATACCAGCGATGGGGCCGAGGATGATCGCATTTACAGCATCGATGTGACAAGTGGCCGGTGGGAATTGCAGGCTACCTTTCCCGGGAACATGGACCTGATCTTCTGGAACGACAGCATTCTGGTATCCGGTTTGAACAGTCCTTCATGGGAGGCTCCTTCAGCCATATTTATCCTGGATACTACCGGGCTAAATCATCACCGCAGGATCATTGAGCCGGGAGGATATTCGGCTGGAATGGCAATCGACCAGCAGAACAATCTCTATTATGGAACCTCTTATGCCGTGAATCCCAATGCCTTGTATCGTTGGGATAACTCCATGATTCAGCTGGTGGCAGAGTTTCCGGACAGGCCTGTTCTGCAAGTATCACATGGTGAAAAACTCAGCGACCTGCCTGGCGGTGTCTATGATTGTGAGGTGGATGCCGGGGGGAATGTACTCTTTAATATGAACCTCTATGGAGGGATTATGTCTGTGTGCAAATGGAACGGCAATAAGGGGGATGGACACAATTTGGACACTCTGGCCACCGCATCCGGGGAGTATGACTGGCTGGGAAGCCTGAAATCAAAAGGGGATATAAGCCAGGTAGAACCGGGGAACATGGTGGTGACCTACTCTTTCGGCCAGCCTCTTGCTATACTGACGCATATAAATACAGTCGGGGTGAAGATGGAGCAGGCACCAGAGTTTCTTGCCTTTCCAAATCCTACCAGGGGCATTTTTACTATCCGGTCGGCGACCAGAGAAATAATGGAGGTGAAGGTATATACCATTCAGGGTTCCCTGGTGTATGCAAAAAGTGATTTTGTTTCGGGAACGGAGATCGATCTATCCGGGCAGTCTGCAGGTTCGTTTATTCTTCAGGTGACAGACAGTCAGGGAATTACAAGTAAAATAATTCAAAAATTATAAAGATTGATCCGGAGTTATCTTATATCCTTCCTGGTTGTCCTGAGTCTTTTGGATTCAGAAGCTCAATATATATCACAGGTGATGGAATATACTCCAGCTCCCGGACAACTCATTAATCTTGATCCCTGGGGAACGCCTGGCGGGGCCCGCTCTCTGGAAGGAGGGATCCTCGGATCAGTTTGCCTGGGAGCTTTTGGTGGTTATGTCGTCTTCCGTTTTGAAGAGCCCGTGGAAAATGATCCCCTGAATCCTTATGGAGTTGATTTCACCATCTTCGGGAATCCAATGCCCGAATGGTCGGAACCCGGGGTGGTCTGGGTGATGAAGGATGAAAATGAGAACCTTGAGGCAGACGACACCTGGTATGAGCTGGCCGGAAGTGATTACTGGTTTTCCTCCACGCGAAGGGATTTCAGGGTGACCTATTCCAATCCGGGAGGGGAGTTTGCTGCGGATGTCCCCTGGCAGGATCAGTCGGGGAGTTCCGGGGTCATCCGGGCCAACAGTTTGCACACTCAGCCTTATTACCCTGTGCATGACTCATTTCCAGCCATTGATCCGGAAAGTTACAGCCTGGAAGGCACCCTGTTACAGGGCCAGGTATTTGAACACTTCATCGGGTATAAGTCGATGCCCAGGGCTTTTGGATATGCCGATAATCAGTTTCGTGGCGCAGAGCCCTTTAGCCTTCCTGATAATCCTTATACCCGGGAGCTTGAAAACTCAGGAGGAGATGCCTTTGATATAGGGTGGGCGGTGGATACGAATGGAGACTATGTAGAAATTGACCGGATTCATTTCATCAAGGTTCAGAATGGCATCCTGGCCGACGGGGGAAGACTGGGCGAACTCTCTACGGAGTTGACCGGCGCTTTGGATGTACCTCCTGATCCTTCATTAACAGGGGAAAGCAGGATGGTGGTCATCCGGGATCTGCCTCCCCTGCTTGAGGTGGCGGAGTATCAGCTGGAAGTATTTATTTTTCAGGACGGGCGAAAAATATCAGAAGGTCCTGTTCAATGGACCACCAGTAACTCCGGAGCCACAGTGAACAAGTATCACCTCCTCCGGGTCACTGAAGAGGGTCCGCTTACTATTACCGCCGCCTTACCGGGCAACCCGGAGATAGACGCTAGCGTATCCACCACGGTTCAGTTCGGGCAGACAGCTGCATTTGGACATTCAAGTTTGGATCCCGGGCCTGTTCTTTACCCGAACCCGGTTTCAGATTACTTCAGGATAAAGGGCTGCACTGATGCCTCCCTGCTGCTCTGTGATGCTTCAGGCAAAGTTTTGATCAGGGTGGATCATTATCAGGAGAACAATGCACTGGATATTCGTGCATACCCCGGCGGAATCTATCTGCTCCGGATCGCACGGGACTCTTCCGTCCGGTGGTTTAAACTGATTAAAGAGTAGGATGCGATTCAGAACTCACATATTCCTGCTTCTGGGCTTCAGCTCTTTTACAGCAATGGGGCAGGGGATTACTGATACGGTTTTTCATATCCATGGGGTGAGTATCACAGCAGAACAGATCTTTATAAAAGAGCAGGCAGGAATGAAACAGACCGAAGTGGATAGCTCGGTAATTCAGGATAAGTTGAGTCTTTCCCTGTCTGAACTTCTCTCGGAAAATACTTCGGTTTTCATCAAAAATCATGGGCGTGGTGCACTGGCTACTGCCTCTTTGCGGGGCACTTCTGCTTCCCATACACAGGTGAGCTGGAACGGGATCAATATCAATAGTCCCATGGCGGGTATGGTGGATTTTTCCTTGATACCGGTTTATATTATTGATGAGCTTCATCTGAAGCATGGCTCAGCTTCACTGGCCGACCGGAGCGGGGGCATCGGGGGCTCTATCAATATCAACAACCGGGCCAGATGGAACGAAACAAAATCGATCGGCTATCTGCAGGCCATCGGGAGCTACAGGACTTTTGATGAATTTCTGCAGCTTGGTACCGGGAATAAGAAGATCCAGAGCAAAACCCGTATTTACCATAACTATTCCAGAAACAATTATACGTATATCAATCGGGGGGTCGCTACCATTGACCCCTCTACAGGAGCGATTACCAACCCTGTTGATACCAACGATCATGCGGCCTATAAACGTTATGGCATACTACAGGAGCTCTACTTCAGGCCGGGAAGCAATCAGCTTGCTTCATTGAAATACTGGGGACAGTATGCCGATCGGACCATTCCCAGACCTACCAGTTACGAGGGGCCCGACAACTCCAATTTGAACAGGCAGGTCGACAGAGATCATCGCGTGGTGGCCGACTGGAAATATTATGGTGATTTTGGCAGGCTGATGCTTCGTTCAGGTTTTGCAGATAAAGGTCTGGATTATAATCAGATGAACCAGGTTCCCGGATTGGGCCTGATTCCGGCCATCTGGTCGGAAAGCAAACAACAGAGCCTGTATAATTCATTTTCCTACTCCGGAGAATCCGGGGAACAACTATCCTGGGAGGGCCAAATAGATCTGAATCATCACAGAGTGGGGTCGGCCGATTCGGTTTCAGGTGCCGGCTATAATGGCAGCCGGAACGAATTATCTACCCGGATAGCGATTCGAAAGAGTTTTAAGGAAAGGCTTAACCTGAACCTGATGCTACGGCAGGAGTGGGTCGACGGACGGCGTTTGCCGCTTATTCCCTTTTTGGGAATGGATATAAGGCTGATAAAGGGGGTGGATCTTCTTTTGAAAGGAAACATTGCACGCAACTATCACCTGCCTGCTCTGAATGACCTTTTCTGGCAACCCGGAGGGAATCCCGGACTGAGACCCGAAGAGGGCTTTACAATGGAAGGAGGGGTGGTGTACCAGCAGGATCTGTCGGGTCAGTTATTGAAAACGGAGCTCACGTTTTACCGTTCCGATATAGCGAACTGGATCATCTGGATTCCTTCCTACCGCGGCTACTGGGAGCCGCAGAATATCCTCCGTGTTTTGTCAAAAGGAATGGAGTGCAACCTGCAGCTCCAGGGAAACTTTTCAGAATTCCGTTATAAACTCGTGGCCACTTACGGGTATACCCGTGCTGTAAACCTTGGAGATCCGCTGGTTTGGAGCGACGGATCATACGGCAAACAACTGGCTTATATTCCCCTTCATTCAGGAAATGTGATGGTCCAGATGGGATGGGGCCATTTCTTTTTCACTTACCAGTATAATGCCTATAGTGAAAGATATACCACCTCCAGCAATGATGTTAGCCGTCGCGATCGCCTTTACCCCTATTTTATGAATGATCTCTCAGCCGGGACCCTGTTCGACCTGAAACAAATGGATCTATCCCTGGAGCTGAAGTTGAATAATCTGTTCAATGAATCTTACCATACTATTTTATACCGGCCTATGCCGGGAAGAAATTTTCAGCTTGTTATAAAGATACAATTCTGATGTCATGAAGCTCCGAATATGGATCCCCATAAGTTTTTTCTTGCTTTTTTCCCTTTCGGGATGTATGGAGGATGATCTGCTCTGGAACTTTGAGCGGCCTGTCTACGATGTTTCCCCGAATGGGATTTTTGTGGTCAATGAGGGAAATTTTATGTACGGGAACGCTTCCCTGAGCTATTATGATCCGGAGACCAGGGAGATACTGAATGATGTATTTTTCAATACCAATGCCTTACCCCTGGGTGATGTGGCTCAATCCATGACCATTCACGACAGCCTGGGCTATGTCGTGGTCAATAACAGCGGCAGAATCTATGTGTTCCATACCTCAAGCTTTGAGCTAAAAGGAAAGATTACCGGACTCACCTCGCCCAGGTATATGCATTTCATCAGCGATACCAAGGCCTATGTAAGTGATCTGTATGCCCGTTCCATCGCGGTGGTAAATCCTGCCACCCTGGAGGTAGTCGGGTCGATTCCCGTTAGCAACCGCAACACTGAGTTTTATCAGCACGCTACAGAACAGATGTTGCAATTCGACAGCTTTGTTTATACCAATTGCTGGAGTTACGACAACCAGGTCCTGGTGATCGATGCGGAGCTGGACCGTGTGGTTGATTCCATCGAAGTACTCAAGCAACCCAACTCCATGGTCCTGGACCGCTATCATACTCTATGGGTCCTGTGTGACGGAGGTTCGGAAGGCAGTCCATACGGAAGTGAGGCCCCCGGGCTTGTAAAGATAGGTGCCGGATCCAGAGAGGCACAGATTGTTCACAGATTCTCCCGGGGGGAAATACCCAGGGAACTCAGAATTAATGGAAGCGGGGATACGCTCTATTTCCTGAACGGGGATGTCTACAGCTATGCCGTGCATGGTTCTTCCGATCCCGGTTTGTTGATTGAAAATCCCTATGATGGCACCCTGTTTAATGGCTATTACGGGCTGGAAGTGGACCCGGTAACATCGGAAGTTTATGTGGCTGATGCATTAGACTTTGTGCAGCGGGGAATGATATACCGGTTTTCTCCAGATGGGATCCCTGTTGATACATTTCAGGCAGGAATTGCACCCGGATCTTTCTGTTTTAAATTCTGAAAATATGTTGTAATTTGTTCATGTAAACACATTGAAACGATGCCAATGACCATTCAACAATACCAGAAAAAATGTTCCCGGGAGTATCTGAATAATATCAAGTTCCCCCAGGAGAACACTTACCTGTACGGGAATCCGGTTCAGACCGTGGTTCCCATTGAAACGAACATAGGAAGAATTATGGTGATCGGTCCTCAGCCGGCCGCCAAAGTCTTTTTTGTGAATGATATTCCCGATGTACCTCTTTATGATGCCACAGCTCCTTTTTCCATCGAACCCTATTACGATGGGAACCGGGTTCGCAGTTCTTATACCGGGCAGGAGCTAAGCGAAGTGATCCTGGAAACCCTGGAGATTGAAAGAGAACACTGCTGGCTTACCACCCTGGTCAAGGTTTTTTTGTTTGATGAGGATCATGTGAAAAAATACCGCCGGCTGGGCAAGGAGATCAAAGCCAATAAATCTCAATACAACGAGTATGCCCTTAAAAGCATGCCATGGATAAGAGATGAGATTGAGATTGCCAATCCCAAAGCCATTATCCTGCTGGGCCCTGAGGTGATCTCCAGCCTGCTCCTGATTTCTGAGAAAGAAGCCATGGATCTGATAAGCGGTGAGGTGGTGGAAAAGAAGATTATCTGGAAGAACTCCAATTTTATCTGTCTGCCTCCTCCCGGGGTGATTATGGACCGCTCGGCGCGGAACCCCTGGTCCAGGAAATTTGCACTTCAAATCGGTCCGAAAGCGGCCGGGGAAATCCGCAGACTGGAGGCCATGCCCTCCATCTGACCATAGTTTTTTCAATTCCTCAAGCAAGGAAGCCCGGTCTTTTTTGCGAAGCTGATCAGCAGCTTGCGAAAAAAATATACCTTGGGAATGAAAGGTATATCTTAGATTCCGCTAAAGTCAACATTGTCAAATACCAGCGATGGCAAACGCCAGGATCGGCTGGGATCCACATCGCTTCCAACCGCTACCAGGTCTTTCCAAAGTTGCCTGAAGTTTCCGGTGATATTCATCTCTGCCACAGCTTGAATCAGTTTTCCCTTTTCTACCAGGAAGCCTTCGATCCCGAAGGAGAAATCGCCGGTGGCGCTGTTGCTGTTACCTCCATTGAAACCAGTCACCAGGATACCCCGTTCGATATCAGCAAGTAAGCCCTCCAGATCCTTTTCACCCGGCTTGAAGATCAGGTTGGTGGTTTCTCCGGAAGTGGCTTCCATTTCCAGTTTTTTGGCATAGTAGGTGTCAATGTAGTAGGTTTTTAATATACCCTTTTCAATTACGGATCGCTTTTCAGTGGCCATTCCCTCGCTGTCAAATAATCTGGATCCGCGTCCCGATACAAGGAAGGGGTCGTCCATGATGGTCATCAGGTCCGAACCTATCTGTTCTCCTTTCATCCCTATCAGGAAAGATTGTTTTTGTTGGATGGCGCCGCCATTGAGGGCCGAGATCATAGGTTGCAGAGCTCTTCCGGCCATTTTATTTTCTACAATCATGGGCATTTTTCCGGATTCAATTTTTGCCTGCCCAAGGCGGTCCAGGGCCCTTTTCAGCGCTTTTTTTCCGATATCTTTCCTGATTAATTCATCAATGAATATGGCCGATTCGTTCCAGCCACCGCGGGGACGGGCTACTCCATCGGTCACGGAAACCGAGGCGTTCAATGAATAGTAGGTATTTTCAGTATCCCCTTCAAAGCCGTTGCTGGCCACCATCACACTCCCACTCATTCCATCGCTGTACGAGGTAGAGACCGAGATAATTCGCTCATCCGCACCAAGAACCTCCTTTTCTATGGCAAAGGCATCATTTATCTTCTGCTGGGGATCCACCGAGCTGAAGCCGGGATCCAGGGTATGCAGATCGGGTCCCCCGCCTTTGTAATAGCGTTCAGGATCGGGAAGGGAGCGGAACTCATCTTCGGACAGGTACCGGGTTCCTGTAATAGCCTCCTCAATAAATTTGGCCATCTCTTCCTTGTTGGTAATCCTGTTGGTAGAGATACTGGAATACTTTTTATCCACATAGAGGTTAATCCGCATGCCATTGCGGTTGGATTCCTGCAGTTTGTCTATCTTTTTTTCCCTTACCTCAATCTGGCTGCTGTTGTTGTTGTATATGATTACACGGGCCTGCTGCGCACCATTCTTAAGGGCGTGTTCCATGGCCCATTTTGCAATGCTGTATTTTTCTTCTTTGGTCATGATCAAATGTTTTCAGGATTATGCGTTTGTTCCCCCAACGGTCAGTTTCTTAACCAGCACAGAGGGGAGGCCCATGCCAACCGGTACCGATTGTCCTCCCTTGCCACAGGTCCAGGTTCCGGTTGCTGTCTGATAGTCGCCGGCCGCCATGGTAATATCGGCCAGTGCCTGCGGTCCGTTCCCGATAATATTGATGTCCTTGATGGGCATGGTCAGTTTTCCGTTCTCAATCAGGGTTCCGGATTTTACAAAAAAGGTAAAATCCCCGGCACCAATCTTCACCTGGCCGTTAGTAAAATTATCCACATATACCCCGTAATCAACACTGGAAATAATTTCCTCCCTGGTATGGGGGCCGTTTTCCATATAGGTGATCCGCATCCGGGGAAGCGGTACATGGCGGAAAGACTGCCGGCGTCCGTTTCCGGTAGGATCCACCCCATAGTGTCTGGCGCTAATCCGGTCGTGCAGATAGCTCTCAAGGACTCCGTCCTTGACCAGATAAACCTTTTTCACGTCATTCCCTTCATCATCCACATTAAGGGCTCCGCGGTTGTTCTCCATGGTCCCGTCTTCTACAATATTGATAAAGTCGCTGGCGATACTCTTGCCCATTTTATCAGAGAAAATAGATTCCCCCTTACGGTTGAAATCGGCCTCGAAGGGGTGGCCCATGGCTTCGTGGAGCAGAATTCCTGATCCGCCGGCACCAAGCACAACCGGAAGTTCTCCGGCTTTGGGTTTCCCGGCACCAAAGAGAAAGTTGGTTTTTTTCACCGCCTCCTGGGCTAGCTCTTCCACCAACTGATCATTCATGAATTCGAAACCCTGTCGCACGGAACGTGCACTGTAATCATTTTCAATGGTTCCATCCTTCTCCATAACACAAACCACTCCCAGGGTGGCCATGGGACGGTGGTCACAGGTAAGCAATCCTTCCGAACTGTAAAACATCACATAAGAGGTCTCGTCCCGCTGAAATACCCTGGCCTTGGTCACCTTCTCATCCAGTTCGAACAGACGATCATTCAGCTTCTGAACAAAAGGGATTTTCTTATCAATGGTAGAGTTTTCCCACTTCTGAGAAACCTTATAGTAATTGGGAAGGGTTTTTTCTATAAGCTCACCCTGGTTAAAGGTGACGGGATTATCGGCGATATTGGCTGCAGTCTTTGCCACCTTCAGCATATCCTGGAGGTTGGTGGATTCGGTAAAGGCAAAACCGGTCTGGTCGCCTTTCAGCACCCTGACTCCCACCCCGTACTCCACGTTGGAGTTTGCACTGTTCACCTTTCCATCTTCCAGTCCAAGGCTGTTGGACAAGGTATGTTCGAAAAAGAGGTCTGCATAGTCACCACCTTTTGACATGGCTTCGGCAATCACTTTTTGCAATATTTCAGGGGTCACCTCAAAATGGTCTAAATAGTTTTTCACGTCTGGTGAAATTTGAATGTTCTGGCAAGATTTTAAAAGTGGAGGAAGCACCATGGTTCCTGCCACAGCCGCACCACCAGTTTTGATAAAACGTCGTCTGTCTAAAGTCATTTTTTCCGGGTTTAGCAAATAAAGCGTTCAATGTACAATTTTCCCCTGTAAGAAGAAACAGTCATCCACCTGTTTATTAGAATAGTTAACATAGTTTAATAATTGGGGCTGTTGAACAGTTGCAGAGAAAAACTCCCGGCCGGACCTATAAAATTTCACCCGGTCTCAGGGAAAGCCCTCTTTAATTATTACATTTATTTCCTGATTGATAACCAACTAACTAATCTCAAAATGAAAACTTTGAAACTATTTGTTTTTATCCTTACCGCTACGATACTTCTCGGTTGTAATTCCACCACTGATGAATGGATCTCTCTGTTTGATGGAAAGACCCTGGATGGATGGACAGCCAATGAGCATAGCGACTCCTGGAAAATCGAGGATGGTGCTATCGTTACTGCGGGCGAGCGTTCCCATCTTTTCTATTCGGGAGATGTCCTGGATCATAACTTTAAGAACTTTGAATTAAATCTGGATGTAAAGACCCAGCCGGAATCGAATTCGGGCATATATATCCACACCAGGTTTCAGGAGGAGGGCTGGCCGTATGATGGATATGAGTGCCAGGTGCTTAACTCCAGCGGTCAGGGCGATTATGTGGAGCATAAGATGACCGGAAGCATCTATGCCATTCGCAATGTCTGGAAAGCGGTTACCCCCGATAATGAGTGGTTCAACTATCGGATAAAGGTGGTAGGGAAAACCATTCAGACCTACATCAATGGAGCTCTGGCAGCCGAATACACCGAACCGGATGAAGCCTACCGTCCTGAGAGTTTTGCCGGAAGGCTCCTGTCGTCCGGGACCTTCGCTCTGCAGTGTCATGATCCGGGCAGCGTGGTGGCTTATAAAAATATCAAGGTAAAACCCCTGGCCGATGATCTGCCTACTCCGGGCACTCCCCCGGCCGATCTGGAATTTGAGAAGAAGATCGTCGATCTTTCCGGTCAGAATTTCCCCCTGATCGACTTTCATACCCACCTGAAAGGAGGCCTCACCCGGGAAGAGTTGCTGGCTCATGCACGGAGCTACGGGTTTACTTATGGCTTTGCCGTGAATTGCGGACTCAAGATGGGATTTGAGAGCGATGATTCGCTGAAGACCTACCTGGATGCTTTCGAGCCCACGCCTTTTGCCTGGCATGCCATGCAGGCCGAAGGAAGGGAGTGGCTGGACCTGTTTAGCGAAGAGAGCCGTGAACGATTCAACTATGTGTTTACCGATGCCATGACCTGGACCAATAACAGAGGGGTTCGGCAGCGGCTCTGGATACCAGCTGAGACTGATATCGGTGATCCCCAGGATTTCATGGACCAGCTGGTGGAGAACATCGTCAAGGTGGTTAGCACTGAACCCATCGATATCCATGTGAACCCGACCTACCTGCCGGCAGAGATTGCCGACCAGTATGATGCTTTGTGGACGGATGAGCGCATCGACCGGATGGTGCAGGCTTTGGCAGAAAGCGGGGTGGCCCTGGAGATAAACAACCGTTTCAAAATTCCCAGTGCCAAAATTATCAAGAAGGCCAGAGAGGCCGGGGTGAAGTTCACCTTCGGAACCAATAACGGGGGGGCCGACGATCTGGGCAGAATGGAATATGGTATCGATATGGTGTACGAATGCGGACTTACTCCGCAGGACATGTGGTTCCCTGAAATGTAGTTGAAAAGCAGGGTTTTAACAGTTGGTTTGCTGGATATTGACGGACTTTGATTTATCTTAGGTCCAAAATAGTTGATTATGGGAAAGTTTGATCTGAACCGTCGTCAGTTCCTGGGTGCCCTTTCCCTGGGTACCGCCCACCTGATGTTTCACAATCCCCTGTACGGAACTTCCGGGAGGTTCCTTTCTCCGGATCCCCTGCAAGGGGTGACCCTGGGGAATACAGGCATTAAAACAACTCTGTTGGGTGTGGGGACCGGCATCCATGGAGGAAACCGCAGTTCTTTTCTGGTCAGGCAGGAGAAAAGCAAGAGCATCGCCACCCTTCGGCATGCCTACGACCGGGGTATCCGGATGTTTGATAATGCCGATACCTATGGGACCCACGGCATCGTGGCCGAGGCATTAAAAGGAATGGACCGGGAGGAGATTGTACTGACCTCGAAGATCTGGACCCGGGAAGGAGGGATCCCCGAGCCGGAGCGCCCGGATGCCCATATCGTGGTGGACCGCTTTCGCAAGGAGCTGAATACCGACTACATAGATGTGGTGCAATTGCACTGTATGGTCGATGCGCAGTGGACCGATGGTGAGCGGAGGCAGATGGATATACTGGAAGATCTGAAGGCTAAGGGAGTCATCCGGGCCCACGGGACCTCTGTGCACTCCCTGGAGGCCATGATTGCCGGGGTGAAGGATCCCTGGGTGGATGTTTTGCATGCCCGGGTGAACCCCTTCGGTATTGCCATGGACCGGCCCGATCCGGCCGAAGTGGTGGAAGTGATCCACCAGATGCATGCATCGGGAAGGGGGGTGATCGGTATGAAGCTGGTCGGAGACGGGCAGCTGCGCGATGAGAGTGAGAAAATCGATCAGGCACTCAGGTTTGTTCTGGGACTTGGAAGTGTGGATATGATGATCGTAGGATTTGAGACAGAGGCACAAATAGACAATTATCTCGACCGGATGGAAGTGGCCCTGAAGGAACTTGCCTGAACAGATGGCCCTATTGAAAAACTGTGTCTTCCATATCGTCCTGCTGTTTCTGGTTCTTTCGCCGGCAAAGGCTCAGGATTTGCAGTTTTACCTCGGATTTGACCAGATTCTCGATAACCGCGAGTATTTCACCGAATACGGCCATCCCCAGACCATCTTTGGAGCCAGGATTAATCCCGGGGCCTTTTTCACATTTGATTCGCTGCATCAGATCCATGGGGGGCTGAACTATATGTATGAATTCGGAGGAGAGATTTTAGGAATAAAACCACAGCTCGATCTCTACTACAGCTTCCGGTCCGAGCGGATCGATTTTTTTGCGGGGTCTTTCCCCAGAAAGGAGAAAATGGACTATCCTCTTCTGCTGCTCACCGATTCCCTGAACTATTACCGGCCTAATATGGAGGGTGCTTCGGTCCGGTATAAATGGGAGTGGGGAAGCATTCATAGCTGGGTGGACTGGACCGGCAGACAGAGCGATGAGAACAGAGAATCGATTCTTGGAGGCATAGATGCCACCATCAGCTACAGGAGTTATTATTTCACGGCCATAGCTACCCGCTACCATTTGGCCCGAACTTCCGCAGCAGACGACAAGCTGGTGATCCGGGACGATGGTTCTCTGGTGGCCCTGGCAGGTATGGATCTGAGCGGAAGGACAGACCTGGACAAGCTGAATATCTCCAGCGGCCTGGTTACCACCTACGTTCTGATGCATTCAGAGGGCTTTGTATGGAGACATGGCTGGCTCACACAACTGGATGCGCGCTGGCGCATGTTCGGTATACAGGGATCCATGTACCTGGGCGATTTATCACCTCTGCTTTATGGAGACAGGCTTTACAGCCATGGTGATTACGGGAGGATCGATTTTTATATGGATCCTTTCCGTAATTCACGCATTCACTCGAAAATTGGATGGAACCTGCACTGGTTACCGGGCGAGGGACTCTTCCATTCCCAGCAGCTGCTTATTTCGGTTCGCCTCTAAATTCCGGGACGTTTCCTCAGAACCTCCATGGCTGTCATGTAGCCATTGACCATGGCTCCGGAGAATCCGCCCCCGATCTTTCCCCAGGCGGAGGCCACAAAAACATTTTCAGGTAACACAGACAGGTAATCCAGGGAACGGCCGGGATGTTGGGCAAAACCATAAACGGCTCCTTTGGGATTCAGTGTAAAGCGCTCAACACTCAGGGAGGTGGCTACTTCCACATATTCCACGGCTTCACGAAAACCAGGAAGGATCTTTTCCAGGCGACCGGTGAAAATGTCGGCGACGTCGGCCTTCATACGCATGTATTCATCCCGCTCCAGTCCTTCCCAGTCGCTGGGATAATCAATGGCACAAACCGCACCCACACTTTTGCCTTCCGGAGCCAGACGGGCATCTACCTGGCTATAGTCCACAAAGGTAAAGCTGCGGGTAGAGAAATCACTGTGATTGTTACCCAGTATATCTCTTTGGGACCGGACAGATGCATCGTAAATGAAGGTCGAGTAATTCTTGTTCCCGATCGTTTGCAGGGGTTTATTAAATCCATAATAGACGGTTAGCAGAGAAGCTCCGATGGCCAGATCCCTGATTGATCGGACCAGGGGAGCTGCATCTTTTTCGGAGAGCAAACGGCAAAGTCCCGGTACCGAGCCGTTCATAATGATCTCTCTGGCGCCGGCCTGATCCACCTGCCCCTTGTTTTTTCCTTTTACTTCCTGGAAGGTAACACCCGATACCCTGTCGCCCCGGTAATCGATGGATGTAACCAGCTGATTCAGACGGACCTCCCCGCCCCGTTCAGTGATGAGATTGCTCAGCGCATTGGACAGGCTCTGTGATCCTCCCTGTATAAAACTGGCAGTGCCTCCGTAGTATGAGCCCTGGGCATTCAGGTAGTAAAGCCAGGAAAGGGAATACGGGTCGTCGTGAAAATACCCCAGGTTGCCAAGCAGTACAAGCTTCAGATCTTCATCCCCGATAATTTCATCCAGGAAAAGCCCCAGGCTGCGATCCGGTTTTCCCTTATGGGCTACCATGACCCTGCGGACATTCAGGACATGATAGAAATAAGCATCTATTCCCTTTTCTTCGCCGGGGAAGCTCTCTTTCAGTATGGATTTGGCTTTTTCCGGATCATGAGGGATGACCAGGTCGTAACGGTCATTGATGAAACGGTAAAATTCGGGGACGGGCAGGAAGTTTACCCGGTCGCCCAGCCCGATGTCCTCAAAAATCCGGTGCTTGATATCCCTGGGGTGGAGGCCATCCATTTCATGAAGCCCAACTTCCATGGTAAAATCCTTTCGCCTGAAGGTAGTGGCACAACCACCCGGACGATCATGTTGTTCGAGCAACAAAACCCGTAAGCCCTCTTTGGCCAGCTTGGCTCCTGCGGTCAGGCCACCCAGTCCGGCTCCTATGATAATGACATCATGTGACATATGTTTCAGCTATTTCATGTTTCATCGCCCGGTATGGGATACCTGTGGAATTCTGCGTTCCGGTCAAACAGGTAGCGGTAGGTAATGTAATGTTTCACCGATTTGCAACCCACGGATATGAAGATCTTTCGCATCTTGGGATTAAAATCACCCACCCAGGAGAACTCAATCTCCGTGTAGTGCGGTTTTTTCTCAAATACCCTCACCAGCTTGAGGATTATACCGGCTTCAATACCCCGGCTCTGGAAAGCCGGGATCACTCCCATAAGCACTCCGCGTGCCCGGGTCATGGTCTTTTTTCTTTTCAGGTAGAGAAACTTCAGCATGGCACCCGGGTGGAGCCTGCCATTGAGGTGTTTCAGGATCAGGTTTACATCGGGGTACATCAGATAAATAGCAATGGGCTTGCCACTGCTGTAGGCAATCCAAATAAACTCTTCGTCAATAATAGCTTTCGCCTTTTTCAGGGTTTTTTTGATATAGGAGACCTCCAGGGGTTCAAAATTCTCCTTGAAGGAGGCCCAGGCTTCGTTAAAAACCGTTACAAAATCCTGAATATAACGGTCGGCCTCTTTCCATTTGAAATGCTGGAAATCATACTCGGGATTTGAAGCAACCCGCCGGGCAATCCGTTCAAATCTGGGGGGCAGGGGTTTTGTTACGTCCAGATGAAATCCTTCCTGCCGGAAATAGGTCTTAAAACCATAGTTTTCAAACAGTTCCTGGTAATAGGGAGGATTATAGGCAATTTCGTATGAAGGGTGTGTGAAGCCATCCACCAGTAAGCCCCAGTACT
This sequence comes from Bacteroidales bacterium, assembly GCA_029210725.1. NCBI lineage: Bacteria > Pseudomonadati > Bacteroidota > Bacteroidia > Bacteroidales > Bacteroidales bacterium. Next base: position 42,832 of record JARGFM010000002.1, read on the forward strand.
TATCGGTCTCCCCGAAATTTACGGGTCCGTCCATGGCCTCCATGCCCCTCTCCCTGAGCCATTCTCTGGCTGTATCATAGAGCAAGTTGGCGGCCTCCTGATTATGGATACATTCGAAGAATCCCAGGCCCCCGGTTGGCTGGTCATGCTTATCACAACTGTTGCGGTCTATAAATGCGGCAACCCGGCCGATCAATTGCTGTCTGTCGTCGTAAAGCAGCCACCGTGCCGCTTCACCATGTCCGTAATAGACATTAAGCTTTGGATCGAAGATCGAATCAATCTCTTTATCGAATGGACATACCCAGTTTTCGTCGTTCCGGTAAATGATCCTGGGCACCTCCAGAAATGCCTTTACGGACTTCCGGTCCTTAACCTCCTTAATTGTCATGAGGCTTTGCTATAGATAGATTGCAGAAGTTTGTTGTAGCGGTCAGCCACCACCTTGCGCTTAAGTTTCAGACTGGCGGAAAGCTCGCCGGTAGCGGGTGACCACTCTTCGTGTACCATACGAAATCTTTTGATCCTTTCCCAATCCATCAGGCCCCGGTTGATTCTTTCGATCTCCTGGTTCATAATGGTGATTACCTCCGGCATAACAATCAGCTCTTCACGCTTTTTCCCGTTTTTAATGTCGTTGTTCGCACACCACTCCTTCAGGTAATTGAAGTCGGGAACCACCAGAGCGCTGGCAAATTTCTCGTGTTCTCCCACGACCATCACCTGGTCGATAAAGGCAGATTCTTTGAACCGGTTCTCAATGGGTTGCGGAGCCACAAACTTTCCACTGGATAATTTAAAGATCTCCTTCTTCCGGTCGGTGACCATCAGGAATTTTCCCTCTTCCAGGTGCCCCACATCACCTGTATGGAACCAGCCCTCTTCGTCAAATACACTCCGGGTCTGCTCTTCATCCTTGTAATATCCCTGCATGACACAGTCGCCTTTGCAAAGGATTTCTCCATCGTCTGCTATTTTAAGTTCCACTCCATCGATCACGGTCCCTACCGAGCCCAGTTTGCACCTTCCCTTTTCATTCCGGTTGATGGTGATAATGGGAGAGGTTTCGGTAAGGCCGTACATGTTGATAATTTTCAATCCACTGGCCCAGAAGATGCGCTCCAGCCTTGCCTGAAGTGCTGCCCCTCCGCATCCCACCAGTCTGGCAGAACCGCCCAGGGCCTCACGCCATTTGCTGAAGATCATTTTATCGGCAATCTTTAGCTTCTGGTAGTAGAGCCAGCTTTTCTTCCCAAAAGGTTCATATTGCAAACCCAGTTTCACTGCCCAGAAGAAAATCCGTTTTTTAATTCCGCTGAGACTTCTCCCTTTGGCAATGACATTGTCGTAGATCTTTTCCAGAATCCTGGGGACAGCATCAAAACCGGTGGCCTGGATCTCCTTCAAATTGGCAGCAATGGTCCCCATATTTTCGGCATAATAAATACAGGCTCCCGAATACTGGGTCTGATAATTGCCCAGTCTGCCCCCTACATGGCAGGTGGGGATAATGGCCAGGTAACGGTCATTTTCATCGAGCCGGAATACGTCTGCCGCAGCCAGGAAATTACTAACCAGGTTAAGATGGCTAAGCATCACTCCTTTGGAACGACCCGTGGTCCCCGAGGTGTAAATGATAGATACGAGATCACCGGGAAGAATCGAATATTTGATGTTTTCCAGTTGCTCCCTGGTTTTTGAGGAAGCACGCTGTCCTTTTTTTAGGACCTCACTCCAGTGTGAAGCACCCCCGATGGTATCGAAGGTAAACAGATACTCCACCTCCTTAATCTTTTTTGCTTCAGGCTCAATGATCTCATATAATTTCCGATCGGATACGATCACCATCCGGGCATCGCTGTGCTCCATGATAAACCCGTACTCTTCGGCGTTCATGGAAGTGTAAACCGGTACATGGATCACCCCTGCCATGGACATACCCATATCCACAAAATTCCACTGTGGCCGGTTGTTGGTTACCGTCATAATTTTATCACCCTTCTTGAACCCCAACTCCAGCAATCCAAGGGCAAACTGGTGAGATATCTGGTTGTAGTCCTCCGAAGTGTAGAATTTCCATTTGCCTTCAATTTTTTCAGACAGAGCATTTTTTCCGGGAAAACTGGTGATAAATCTTTCCAGCAGATCAAAAGTGCGTGTGGGGACCATGGTTCAGTATTTTCAGTTCCCTACAAGATAATGAATCTTAATGAAAAACAGAGTCGCTAGTAATAGCTGCTTCCGTCCCAGCAGTGGGTACAAAGCTTCTCTTTTGGAAGCCCGATGGCCTCTATCAGATCCCCCAGTTCCTGGTAGATGAGAGAATCAATTCCCAGGTTCTTAGCGATCTGCTCCACCATATTCTTGTATTTTTCAGAACCCGGATCGGCATACTCCTCCAGGTGAACCTCTTCATCGCCCTCCAGCTGTTTGATAGCCTTTCTGGTGGCCAGTTCCAGGATGGACCGCGATTGAGAAAAATTCAGGAAATTGCAGGAGAAAGTAAGCGGGGGACAGGCAATCCGCATATGAACCTCTTTAGCTCCGGCCCGACGCAAATCAATGGTGTTATCCTTCAGCTGGGTCCCTCTGACGATAGAGTCATCGAGGAATACCATGCATTTCCCTTCAATCATTGCTTTGTTGGGAATCAGCTTCATCCTGGCAACCAGATCCCGCATATCCTGGTTCTGGGGCATAAAACTCCTGGGCCAGGTGGGGGTATACTTGGAGTAGGCTCTTTTGTAGGGGACGCCATTGCAGTTCCCGTAACCAATGGCATGACCAACTCCCGAATCGGGAACCCCGCAGACAAAATCGGGTTTCACCGGATCTCTTTTTGCCAGGGCTTCTCCACAGCGGTACCGCACTTCATCTACGTTGATTCCTTCGTAGTAAGAGGGGGGATAGCCGTAATACACCCAGAGAAAGGAACAAATCTGCATCTTTTCGCCTGCCGGCTTCAGGGTCCGGTAGCCCTCGGCAGTAATTTCCACTATTTCGCCCGGACCCAGGTAATATTCAATTTCATACCCGGTATTGGGGAAGGCGCAGGTCTCCGATGCTACGGCAAAGGCTCCATCTTTTTTCCCGATAATAGCTGTTGTCCTGCCAAGCTTATCTCTTGCAGCAATAATCCGGTCCGGTGTGAGAATCACCAGGGTACAGGATCCCTGGACCCTGTTATGAACATTTTCTATACCTGCCACGAAATCATTCTCTTCGCAAACCAGGTTGGCCGCCACCTCGGTGGGATTTACGTTCCCCTGAAAGTTCTCTGTAAAATGTCCCTTGTTTTGAAGGAAATAATCTTCAAGCTCATCAATATTTACCAGGCGGCTGACTGATGCGATGGCGAAGCGTCCCATATATGAATTGAACATGATGGGCTGCGGGTCCGTATCACTGATAATTCCCAGGCCCTTGCTGCCCTTGAATTTTGCCAGGTCGGGCTCGAACTTTGTCCTGAAATATCCGTCCTCCAGGCTGTGAATCGATCTTCGGAAACCCTCCGTTTCGTCATAGAAGACCATCCCGGCCCTTTTGGTCCCCAGGTGAGAGTGGTAATCCGTTCCATAAAATACATCGTAGACACAATCCTTTTTGGCAATTGCTCCGAAGAAGCCACTCATGTGGGTGCTGGTTTTAGGTTAGTAGTGGCCTAAAACTATGAAGAAAAACCGTGAATGCAAACAAATTTTAATGCTGCTCTTTGTGAGCTGCTTCCCATCCGATCAGGGCCGATTTTCTATCCACGCCCCACCGGTAAGCATGGATCTCCCCGGTTTTTCGGACCACCCGGTGACAGGGAATCAGGAAGGCAATGGGATTTTTCGCAATGGCTCCGCCTGTAGCCTGAATTCCCCCGGGATTATGGATATGTTCTGAAACAGCCTGGTAGGAGACCAGCTTACCGAAGGGGATTTTCAACAGCGCTTCCCAGACCTTGAGTTGAAAAGGGGTTCCTTTCACCAGGAGCCGGAAAGCTTTTAAGGGCTTATTTGAAAAGAGCCGTTTGGCCAGAGGGGCAGTGTAAGCCAGATCGAAGCGGAGTTCCGATTCACTCCATTGACGATGTAAGGTCCGGACCGCTTCCTCTTCCTCTTCTGTAAACTCCAGGGCACAGATTTGCCCACCGGAGGTGATGGCCAGGATAAATTTCCCAAAAGGGCCCTGGTGGAATCCGTAATAGATGGTGATCCCTTTGCCCGAACGTTTGTACTGCCCGGGAGTAATTCCCTCCAGTTTGACAAAGAGATCATAAAGCCGGCTGGTTCCGGAAAGACCCGCTTCAAAGGCTATTTGAGACAGGGAGAAATTCTGTCTGAGTTGCTCCTTCGCGTACTGAAGCGTGAGGAACTGAAGAAATTTCTTGGGGGAAATCCCGGCCCACCGGGTAAAAAGACGCTGGAAATGGTAAGGGCTCATGTTTATATGGGCGGCGATCTCTTCCAGGGAGGGCTGAGTGTTCCGCTGCTCCCCAATAAAATGAATGGCCCTTTCGATGTGCCTGTAGTCAAGTTCTTCCTGCATGCTGTAAAGATAGGGCCGGAATGCAAAAACCAGTCCAAAAAAATTAGCTATCTTTTCGGATCTGCATAAATAGAAATCTGCATGAAAAAGGTCATTTGTTTTGGGGAGGTATTATGGGATTTTTTACCCACCGGAAAGAAACTGGGAGGAGCTCCACTGAATGTTTCCCTTCGGGCACAATCCTTTGGTAACCGGGCCTCAATGATCAGCAGCATAGGCAGGGACAGTCTCGGTGATGAACTCGCCGAGACGATGAAGGCTCATGGTGGTAGCCTGGAGCATATTCAGTATAGCGAGGAATATGCCACCAGTGAGGTCCTGATCGAACTTGATGAACATGGAACGGCATCTTACGAAATCAGAAAACCCTGTGCCTGGGATCATATCTTACTGCTTGAGCGTGATATAGAAGCCGTTAGAGGCTGCGACGCCTTTATTTACGGAAGCCTCGTGGCTCGCAACAATACTTCCAGGGCTACCCTGTATGCTTTGCTGGCTTATGCCGGATACAAGGTTTTTGATGTGAACCTTCGCCCGCCCCATTACACTCCGGAAGGAATTGTAGCCTTGATGAAACAGGCAGATTTCGTGAAGTTCAATGACGAAGAACTTTATGAAGCTTGTGCCCACCTGGGATTTGTCGACCGATCGCTGGAGGCAGGCATCAGCTTTATTTCTGAACAGACCGGGGCTCAGGAAATTTGCGTCACTTTAGGTAAGGACGGAGCAGTCCTTTTTTACCACGATGCTTATTACTATAATCCCGGATATAAGGTAAAAGTAGCTGATACTGTAGGTGCCGGTGATTCCTTCCTTGCTTCTGTCGTCAGTCAGCTTCTGAATGGAAATTCCCCTCAGGATGCCATTGACTTTGCCTGTGCTGTTGGCTCTATTGTTGCCTCAAAAAACGGGGCCAATCCTGAAGTCACGTACCAGGAAATAGAAGCCATGATGGAAGGCCGAAGGGCCTCGTAAACAGAGCATTTTATTGCTCCGGGTTCGCAGGAAGATTTGGTTTTCGACGTTTTCGGAAGGAAGATGGGATCAGATTAAAACTTTTAATCCCAAACTTTCGTGCCAGCAATTCCAGTCCGACCAAAGAAATTACCCCGCCGGGCAGGATGACCAGGGTGGTGAAGATAGAGAAACGACCCACATCCTTCAGCTGTTCGATGGCTGCCCTCACCTCCTCTTCGGAGGGTGGGGTTTTCCTTTTATTCAGATCCAGTTTAGCTTTTAGTAATCTGAAGAAAGAGCGCGCCATTTGTTCGGTCTCCCCTGCCTCTTCTCCCAGGGCCCGGAATCCTTCGTCAATGAGATCCTTGGTTTTGGCCGCATATTTCCTGGCAAACAGGTAACTCCGGTGGTTCTTTACCGGCAGATTCCAGGCGGCATTTTTCAGTGTCCGCAGCTTATTTAACAGGACCGATTCCTTTTGCATTCGCCAGGTGTAATCATGTAAGAGGAACTTTTCAGCTGATTTGAATGGTGCCCGTAAAATTGTAATCCATTAAATCTTCTTCATTCAACCAGTAGTCGGAAGTGATCAGGGTGTATTTGTGCTGACCATGATTATGTAATTCCCAAATTATTTTTTCCGCTTCAGGGAAAGCTTCCTCCCCGTTTATTTGATCCTCAAATAATCTAAAAATAAGGGTTGTATCGCTTAAGCCTTTGCCGAATGCTTTTAAAACCAGTTCTTTCGTAACAGTTTTGTTTTCTCCCCCCAGCAGCTTCAGCTCAAAGTCAATTTTAGTGGCTTTGGAATTTGGAAATATTCCGTTATAAGATTTATATAAGATCTGGTTTATGTTGAACAAAGGGTAATGAAGCTCAATATCGGGATATTCTTCGGCCTCGTTATCCTCTGACATTTCATAAGAAAGATTTTCGATTTGGCCAGGGCTCAATTCTTCCTTTAACTTATATTTTAGCAAAATCTCTGCCGATTCGTGTGGTTCGAATTCACTGATTACCATTTCTAACAGCTCGCGCAGTTCGGAAGATTCTGAATATTGAGCATCCGGATACTCAAACTCTTCCAGAAGATTAAGGTAATCATCACTGGTCCAGTATCCATTTATCTCCCGGATCGTTTTTACCTCGCTTATCTTTATAATGAACTTTATCATGCTTTTTGAAACATTTCTACAAATTGGACTGAAATATCTTATTTATGAATATAGAGAAAGGGATTTCTCATATGTTAAAACTGATGGCTTCGATTCGCTAAGAAAGATATATTTTTAAAAGTATTCGAGCAAGCCTATCCATTCATAGAGGCTAATGTAAATATTTATACTTTGAAGGAGTGGTACCTGTATTGTCTTTGAATACCCGGACAAATGAAGATGTAGATCCAAATCCCGCCATTTCTGCAATACTATCCATGGAGCCGGCTAAATTCTTATTATCCTCGATAAGCCTTTTGGCCCTCTCGATCCGGTAATTATTTACAAATGCGTTAAAGTTGCATTTAAACTCTTTATTGATCGTATGAGAAACATAGGTTCTGTTGCTTGCCAGCGCTGTTGAAACATTCCAAATATTGAGGTTGGGATCCCGCCAGGGAGCATGTTGTTCAAAGTACTTTAAGAGCTCAGATTTAAAACCGGTGGTCACTTTCTCCGGACTCCTCTAAGAGGTTAAACGTTTCATTTTTTTGATATGCAGAGACAGTAAAAGCTTTCTGTCTCAGACCCACCATTCCCAGAATAACATACAGGAAGGTAAAGAGAAAAGTTACGATTCCCAGCAAATGACTATTTTCCGTAAACGGAGCACGACCAATGATGGTCACATAGATGCCCGGAACGGCCATAAATATCAGGAAAACAATATTAACCAGGTAGAAGTAATGCAGCTGGAATTTATCCAGATTGGAAAAACTGTTTTGAATATGCTTCCTGGATCTGAGGATGTAAACGAAGGAGGCTGTATTATACAAGAGGATTTGTGCAATATGGATGATCCGGGCACCCTTATATAACCAGGAAAGTAAAATGGAATGGGAGTTTTCCATGGGTGTACCGTATAAGTTGTTGTTCATGTATTCCTGATAGGTCTCCCAGCTGCACCCGTAAGAGGAGCCCAGCATGACTGTTCCGACAATCATGGCTGGGGCAAAATGCAAGCTCCGCTTAAAAGGGAATATTTTATATCCGAAAGCACTATGAAGATACCTGAAATAGAGCGGGTAAAACATTAGCAGAGCAGACAGAAAAGCAAAATCGAGAAATCTGAAAATTTCCCAGTATTCATAAAAAGACAGGACGTGACCGGTGAAAACGACGAAGCTGTTCTAAAAGAAAAGGGACAGATAGAACCTGTTCCTGTAAAGCCTGCTGGAGGCAGCCCATAAAAACAGAGCTCCGAATAAGGTGATGTAGAGTGAAGATAATAGACCAAAGGTATTTAGCATGTTCGTAAATGAGGGGCTAATATTAGTCAATATTTTACGATTTGAAGCTCTTTTTTTTACGATTTGAATTACGCAAGCGCATTCCCCGTAGCTCTGCTGCGGGGTAAGCGAGCACATTTAAAATAAACAATTAATCGATGATTCCTCGCAGCTTGCTGCGAGGAGAATCAATCCCCGCAGAGTCCTATTATTTTCATTTTTAGCGGGAATTAATCCGGGGAGATAATCTGATCAGAGGAGCCTTTCCCGGCCTGTTAATGAATATCTGACAATCAGACTTAAACCTGCATTCCAATTTTAAAAAAACAATTATGAAACGTATTATACTGATTTCAGCCATCGCCATGGCAGCTGGGCTTACCTCCAATGCACAGTTATCCATTGTCATTCAAAATAATGATAAGGTTTTCGAATCCTCGAAAATAGATACCATTATCAATCATGTGGAACAGGGCGATACCATTTATTTGCCCGGAGGCAGTATCGTGCTTTCAGCTGAATTAAGAATCGACAAGGAGGTTCATATCATTGGAGCGGGACACTATCCCGATTCCACCTCGGCCACATCTTTTACAAATATCTCGGGATACAATATCCGTTTTATGCCGGTTTCGGATAACTCCTCCTTTACAGGGATCAATCTCTATTACGATCTCTATATCGGAGGATCGATGGATGACAGCATCTCCAATATCAGCATTTTAAGATCTTCTATTAACAATGTCTTTTTGGGTTATGCCAATGCGCGGAATTTGAAGAATACTTTCATCAACCTCAGAGAGTGTGTGGTCCGGGGGTCAATCCTGGGCGGTGATGTTCAGCATGTCCTGTTACAGAAGTGTCTTATTAACGGCCGGATAGACAATTTTACCGATAACGCTGTTTTTAAGAACAATGTTTTTCTTTACCTGGGGAGCTATTCAGTATTCAGAACCTGTTCAGGCCTGTCGGTCAGCAACAATATTTTTGTGAGGGACGATCATGGGCTGACGGCATCAGAAATAAATAACAACCTGTTCAGGCTCAACATAGTTCCCGTGAGCGGTACAAACATGGGCAGCGGCAATATTGTCTATAATGCCATAGACACCCTGTTTATCAATTCGGATGGTGACGGTCTTTTCAGTTACGAAACCAATTATCACCTGCATCCCGACTGTGATGGCATTGCTGCCGGAACAGACGGAACAGACATTGGAATTTACGGAACCACCAGTCCGTATAAAGAGGGAGCAGTTCCCTTTAATCCCCATATACGTTTTTCAGATATTAAGCAGAGACGGAGAATGGAATTCTGCCGGTTGAAATACATGTGGGTGCTCAAGAACGATAGTTATGAAAAGGATCCATGCAGTATGCTTTTTTCTGGTCCAGTTATCCGGCAGCCTTCTGGCCCAGCCTATGATTACCGGGGGCGAATACTGGATCGACAGGGACTTTAATTCAAGAAGCATCATCACTCCTGTTTCTTCAGAGAACCTTTTTTATCAGGCAAACATCGATGTCAGCAGCCTGAACAATGGCCTGCATACCATCCACTACAGGTTTATGGATGACCGTCGTTACTGAAGCAGCGTTGTTTCCGGTGAACGGGACTTTACACTCCTTGCAAACCTGGATGTTTCCGGATTGAACGACGGATTACACTCCATGCATTACCGCTTTAAGGATACGGATCACAGGTGGAGTTCGGTATTGTCCAGGTATATAGTGTGTAAGTCCGGGACACAGGTATTTGCCGGTAATAGGATCGTGGCCTGCCGTTACTGGTTCAATGGCGAGAGCATGACCGAGGTGGCCCTGGATGATCCAGTTCAGAACCTTGCTTTTATGGATACTCTGGAGATGTACCGGTACCGCAAGGGCGAGTACTATGTAACTCTTCAGTTTAAGGATGAACTGGGTCTGTGGAGCGCTCCGTTGACCGACACGCTTGAAAAGATAGGCTTCCCTGTTGCCCGGGTGTTCAGTCCCGGGGAAATAGTATGTGATACGGCTACTCTCGAATTCTTAAGCCAGTCCTATGATGCTGATTCGCGGTTGTGGAGTGTGAACGGCCTCCCTGTAAGCGGCGATACGGTCCTGTACTATTTCTTTTCGGAGACCGGGGTATATGATGTGGGATTAACTGCCAGGGAGAAAGCATACAGATCAGTGCCGTACCGGGTTACACCTATTTATGGAGCACAGATGAGACCTCCCGGAGTATCGTGGCCAGCGAGGAGCAGTGGTATATCGTAAAGGCCACCACGGTCAATAATTGCAGTCAGTAGGATTCTGTTTACCTGGTGGTGCATGATAATCCGGTGGTTGACCTGGGAGGGGACCAGAGCCTTCCGGTGAACGGTTCTCTTCAACTGGATGCGGGGGCAGGTTTTTCCTCCTACCTGTGGTACGATAACGACAATAAGCAATTGAAGACCTTTTCGGGAGCCATCCTGGGTATGGGTCAGCATGAAGTGTATGTATCAGTTGTGGATGAAAACATCTGTAAAGGATCTGATACCATAACTATTTCTGTGACCGCTGCGGTGGGAGTAGAAGAGGCCGGTGACCAGCAGATAAAAATGTATCCGGTTCCTGTGCAAGAACACCTGACCATTGAAATTCCGGAAGCTATGCTGGGAACGCTGGTCAGGATATACAGCTCATCAGGCCGGATTCTCAGTGAACGAAACCTGGAAAACCAAATTAGTGTTTTTGATATGAGCCCTTATTCTTCGGGATATTATATGATCACCTTCATTAATCAGGAACAGGTATATACCAAGACGGTGGTGCTGAGCAGGTAAAACCTTCCTGTTCCCTGCCGGAGGCATTGAAAACCGGAGCTTATTGCGGAAAATAGAGAGGATGGTTCTTATTGTATCTGCGGATAAATTCTACCATCCTCTTTTTCTTTTCTCTTTTTCTCAGAGAGTTATATTCTGCAGACAGGCAGGAATCCCGTTGAAGCAGTTTCCCCAGAGCCTCAGGATCATACCCCACCAGGCTATTGGACTCAAAATCGTAGAGGGATACCTTCCCTTCTGCGCTGACATTCAAATAAGAAGGTTTTGTATGGAAGGAGCGATAGATATCCTGGGTGGTGGAATAATATGCGCTGCTGTCGCGGCGTGAATCCGGAGATTTTTCATAGGTGGTTGCCGAGGCAATGAAATGGGAAATACTGCCTTCGATATTGAGTCTCTGAAACTTACCTCCCAGCATGATATAGAGCCGGCCGTTCTGCGCATATCCCCAGATATCTTTTGTTTTAATGGATGTTAAGACGCCGAAATCATCATACAGGATAATCTCCTCATTAGTGATCATATCCTCGAAGAAGTCCCTGTTATAATTGTTCAGTTCAGTGACAATCCTTCCCAGGGGAAGGGGGTCATTGGTCCGCACCTTATCCATATTCAGATACAGCCCATCCCTGAATTCAAATTCCGGACTGTACTTTATCATTGGAATCTCCTTGTTTTGAACCCAATCAATCGCCTGTTTTAACAGGCGGCGGTAATTGGGATTTTCATAAGCGAAGTGGTCATGCCCCGGCTGGATATAGACGATCCGGGAATTTCCATAGTGGTTTGTCCATCCGATGATTTCCCCGCTTTCGGGATGTGTGGTTTTTAGAAGGGGACGCACGCCCGGCTGCACCCTGAAATTCCCGTAGACTTCGTCGTGAATAATAAAATCCTTCAGGCCCCTGGTAACAGGATGATCCTTATCCATCAGTGTCACAGGCACATCTACATCGTGCCGGTATGTAGAATTATCCTGATTTTCTTCGTCTAATACATAACGTCCCCCAATGATCCTTTCGAATTCTTCCCAATCCTGATAGGAGACCAGGGAATGATGTAAGAACACCAACCCCTTGCCTCTCTCCAGAATTCGGATAAAGGCTGCTTTTTGCGCATCCTTTATTTCCTGGACCATATCGTAAAAAAGAAGGACGTCAAATTGCTCAATCAGCGCAGAATCAAAAACCGGCGAAGCCTGTGGATGGATGAGTTCCTGATAGTCCGTAGCCGGCATGTCCTGGAAAATGTCAAAGAATGTCTCTCTTTCGAAATCATGTCCGCCCGTGTAAATCAATACCCGCTGTAGCTCCTGGGCCGGGCAATCAGGTAAAACCAGGGCCCCTGCAGCTGTCGAAAAAAGCAGCAGGAGAAGGCAGTTCTTAAGCTGAAATCCGAACATTTTTTTGCCCGCAAATTCACCTGTGTTTTCCATGTGATCCAGCGCAGAATTTAGGCATTCTTTATCGCTAGCCATAGGCTTTAATTTGTTTTTAAACGATTACAAAAGCAAAAATAATCATTCCTTGCATTCCCTCTGAAATGAGCCGACAGGGTAAGATAAACTGCAGAACCCTTATCCAGCCTGTATGCTTGGTTTCAAACAGCAAGGTTTTGCAGAAAGAAATAAAAATACGCAATTCTTAAAGATCACCGGATCCGGGACTATCCTTTGGGACGGATATGCTTGACGGGCTCTGTAAACCTTTGTATCTTGGTTAATTATAAAAACCGGAGGTTTCCATGAACTTTAGACTGGCCAGTACAACAATTCTGACTGCAGCAGCACTTTTTTTCGGTCTAGGCTGTACGCAGAAAAAGACAGACGGATTTCGGATTTTAACCGCCGGCATCCGGCATGAATCCAACAGTTTTATGCCTTATTTGACAGAGGAAGAAGACTTTATCACCCTGAGGTCCGGGGATGTGACAAAAGACCGGGCCTGGGCCGGCTACCTGGAGGATGAGGGCGTGGAAGTGATCCCCACACTGCATGCGATCAGCGGACCGTCCGGGGTGGTTTCCAGGGAGGCCTATGAGGCCTTTCGCGACGAAATCCTGGAAGGATTCGAGGGTGCCGGCAGGGTGGATGGCGTTTTACTGGATATGCATGGGGCCCTCCATGTGGAGGGCTATCCGGATGCCCAGGTCGATTTTATTCAACGGATCCGTGAGATTGTTGGGGAGGACGTCCTTGTCGCTGCCAGTTTTGATCTTCACGGCAACATTTCCCCGGAGTTTATGGAAGGCCTTAATATTATCTCCGCCTACCGGACTGCTCCGCATGTTGATGGAGAAGAGACCCGTTTACGTACTGTAAAACTGCTGCTTGAAGCGCTTCATCATAACTACCAGCCTCAGGTGGCTCATATCAATATCCCTGTATTGATTCCCGGCGAAAAAGGTATTACCAGTGTGGAACCGGTCAGGACCTTCTATGAGCGCCTGCCAGAAATAGCCGGGATGGAAGGTCTGATGGATGCCAGTGTTTTTGTGGGCATGCCCTGGACCGATGTTCACAGGGCGGGGATGAGCGTGCAGGTGGTGGCACAGGATGCCCGGTATATGCCAATGGCCCGAAAGCAGGCTGAAGCACTGGCCAATAGCATTTGGGATCAACGCGAAAACCTTCGTTTCGATGTGGAGACTGCCACCATTGATAAGGCTATACAGTTCGCCCTGGAGTCGACGGATAGTACCGTGTTTATTACAGACTCGGGCGACAATGTTACCGCAGGAGCAGCTGGTGACGGAACCCTTGTTTTAGAGCGTTTGCTGGCGCATCGGGTATCAAGTGCTGTTCTGGCGGGTATTGTGGACCCAGAGGCGGTGGAACATTGTGTGAAGGCCGGAGTGGGAACTGAGGTGGAGCTGAATGTAGGGGGAAAAATCGATTATGTATACAGCAAACCGCTCTTTATATCGGGGACCGTAATCAGTCTTCCCAAAGGCGAGCCGGGCAGCGAAAAGGGCGATGCTGTATTACAGTTAGAAGGTATTACTCTTGTCTTACTGAGCAGTCACCGGGCTTTTACTGATCCTGCTCATTTCCGGGCTGTGGGAATTGATCCTCTCTCTTACAAAATAGTTATTGTCAAAGAAGGGTATCTGTTTCAGGGGCTCAGGGATATTGCTCCCAGGGCCATCATGGCTCTGACCCCCGGATTTGCCAATCAGAATCTGGAAGAACTCGATTACCAACAGGTTCGCAGACCCATCTTCCCGCTGGATCCGGATCTAAGCTGGACGGTCCCTGCAAATTAGACCATCCCGCCAGGGAGCACAGGCCAGATAGTCCCGCATATTAAAAAAGACAGGGATGTTTTTAAGAACAACCCTGTCTCTGCCATTAATCCGATTCAGGTACCGGGCCCTTGATTTTATCTTTCCACCAGGACAGGATCACCAAATCCCAGGGATTTTAGAGGCTCCAGCTGTGTGGCAGCATCTCCAACCACCACATAATACATGCGGTCTGGTTGAATATATTTCTGCGCCAGTTCGTGATGCTGCTCCAGGGACATGGATCTGGTGACTTCCTGCTGCCTGGTGACGTAATCAAAGGGCAGACTGTAGGTGCTGATCTCTTCAAGCATGCCCTGCAGCGAACGCATGTTTTCAAACTGGCGGGCATTGGATTTCAGGAGGGCATCTTTGGTAAAGTCCAGATCCTCCTGGGAGATCCCCTCCCGGTATTTTTTCATCTGCTCAGAAAAGATCTCCATGGATTCCCGGGTTGCATTGGAACGAACACTCGAACTGGCCTGGAAGGAACCATATAGATTATTTCCTCTGAAACTTGAGCGGGCCCCGTAGGTAAATCCCTTCTCTTCCCGGAGGATCAGGTTCAGAAATCCGCTGAAAGAGCCCCCCAGCTTATAGTTCATAGTCTGAATGGCATCGTAATCAGGATCTGTTCTCGTGGAAGCAAGGTTCCCGATCTGAATGACTGATTGTTTGGCTCCGGGGACATCTACAAAATAGATGACAGGAGCATCCGGATTTTCCGGAATCTCAAATTCCGGAATCACCACTTCTTTAGATGGCCACCTGCTGGCGATTCCCTCGAATGAAGACTTGATATCCGATACGGGAATATCACCAACCACGTGCAGCGAAGCCAGTGATGGACTAAAATTGGACTCATAGTAATCCTTCAGATCCTCCAGGCTTATGGCCTCTATGGTCTCAATGGTTCCACTGGTGGGAATAGCCAGCAGCATATCTTCCCCGAATGTGAGTTTAGCAAATGTTCTTGAGGCCAGGTAATCTGGATTTGCCTGGTTCCGTTTAATGGAATTAATTGCCCTGCTTTTGGCCAGTTCAAATTGTTCTTCATCCCAGCGGGGTTCTAAAAGGATCTCTTCAACCAGAGCCACCGTGCTTTCAAAGTTTCTGGACAGGGTGTTTACATCGATGGTAATAGATTGTTCACCTCCATAGACGTTAATCCTGGCGCCCAGCATGTCAATGGCCTCTTCCAGTTCTTCCGGTGTTTTACCGGCAGTGCCTTCGGTCATCAGGGATGCCACCAGAGAAGCAGTACCTGATAGCTCGGGCCGGTCCAGAAGATGCCCGCCTTTTATGACCAGGGAGTAGCTGACCAGCGGAACTTCATTGTAATTGATGCCATAGATTTTTATTCCATTGGATAATTTTTCGCTCCATATTGCGGGGGGTACGACCACAGGATCGGGACCCGGGGTCGGTTCCACAGATCGGTCGAAGGAAGATGGGGTTTTTTCAATGACCTCTTCTTCTTCAGTTTCCTCCTGGGAGACTTCGATGGCATCTGAAATGCTTTCTTCCACCACATCAGCCTTTACGGAGTTTTCAGCCATCAGGTTCAGACTGCCTTTGGGTACAAAGCTGGTTGCCACATAAGGTTTGTCTTTGATATAAGTTTCGTAAACACGCAGGACATCTTCGATGGTGACGGCCTGGATATTGGCAATGTCCTCTTCGATAAAGGAAGGTGACCCGGCGTACTCATTATAACGGGCCATTTGAAATCCCTTTCCCAGAACCGAGCTGATGCTGTTGTAAAAACCGGTCTCCAGGCCGGCCTTGATTCGTTCCATGTCGTTTTCGGTGATCCCTTCTTCCTCGAAAAGTGCGAGGGATTCAAAAATGGCATCTTCCACCTCAGCCAGACTAATTTCTGCATTGGCGTTTATGGTGACTCTGAAACTCCCTGCCAGCTCCCTGGAGCGGTTATAAGCGGAAGCACGGGAAGTGAGTTTTTTATCTTTAACCAGCACCCGGTACATGGGTGCTTTCTTTCCGCTGGACAGCAATTCTGCAAGAAAGTTCAGGGCATAGGCATCCTTGGTATACTGCTCTACAGTGGGCCAGGCCATGGTAAACCTGGGAGTTTTGGCAAAATTATCTTCGTGATAAAGTTTCTTCGTTTCATTCAGGGTGACCCGCACAGGCTTCAAATCCTGCATGGAGGGCCCACCGGGAATTTCACCGAAATACTTTTCCACCAGGGTCCTGGTTTCTTCCGGGTCAATATCTCCCGCCACCACCAGAGTGGCATTGTTGGGACCATAGTAGGTGGCATGAAACTCTTTCACATCCTTTACGGTGGCATTGAACAGATTCTCCATCTCTCCGATCACCTGCCAGCTGTAGGGATGGCCCTCGGGGTACAGATTCTTGTCCAGAACCCAGGAGTTATGTCCATAAGGTCTGTTATCCACCATTTGGCGCTTTTCATTTTGAACCACATTCTGCTGGTTGGCAAATGCAGACCGGGTCACTGTGTTGATCAGATAACCCATTCGGTCGGACTCCATCCAGAGGGCCTTCTCCAGAGCATTTTTAGGGACAATTTCATAATATACCGTCCCATCCGAATTGGTGCCGCCATTCAGGGTTCCGCCTGCCGCCTGGATCTTTTTAAAGAACTGATCCTGGCCCACGTTTTCCGACTGCTGGAACATCATGTGCTCGAAGAGGTGGGCAAATCCGGTTCGACCCGGTTTTTCGCGGTTCGATCCCACATGATACTGAATGGCAACGGAAACGATGGGATCCGACTTATCAGTATGCAGGATTACATCCAGTCCGTTTTCCAGAGTATACTTCTCATAATCGATGGAGAAGCTTGTCTTCTCCACCTTGGTGGAACAGGAAATAAGCATTAGGAACAGGATCCCTATGGCATAAAAGGTGCATTTTTTCATGGCGAGTTTTTGTGAATTCTATACTAGTATATATTTAAGGTCAAAATACATATATATTCCTTCCAGAATCCCGGATTCTGTCGGGTTTTTAGATTTTATCCCACTTTTTTAACAGGGAGTCAGACATGAGCCAGTCGAAAGCATTGAAGCGGGCAAAACCCTCTTTCCCCTCCTTATTTGCTTCGTGAAATTCCTCGACCACCCTGGTCAGGGCTTCATCATATATATGGGCGCCGTCGATGCTGTTCAATGCAAAATTCCGGTCCATCATACCGTAGGAGGTATCGGTAAGTATCCGGATATATGCCTCGATAGCAGCTTCAGTTTCTCCCAGTTCATACAGAGTCTCGGCAGTAATAATGGCAACCGATGAGGATTTGTCCCCGGAGGCTTTTAACAGGGCCCTGGTCTCCGGTGAGGCTTGCTTCTTGTGTATCAAAAGTCCAACGGCTCCCCAGTAGCGTATGGCCGGATGTTCATGCTTTAAATATTTTACATAGGCAGGGATATCGGCTTCCGGAAATGTCGCTTTCTCTGCAGCTTCCAGAAGTTCATCGAAAGGACAGGCATCAGAACGCATATAATCGTACATGCTTGCCTCGCCGGAAAGGGCTTCGTATTCGGTTTCGGGGATCAGACCCACATCCCTGATCTCCTCCATCCAGGCTCTGTTTTCTGCACGCATGCGCTCCAGCACCTCCTTGTAAGCGGGATCACCGGCCAGGTTATTCACCTCCCAGGGGTCGTTCTCTGTATCATATAGTTCTTCAACTGCTTTGGGAAGAAAGGGAATACGCTGTATCTCATTCAGCTGTCCGGCAAAAAAAGCATCTTCCCAGGCCTGGGCGGAGGGAGCCATAAACAAAAAGTCCAGATGCTGCAGGGGAATGCGGAAGGGCATGTAGTTCCGTATATACCGGTATTTTTTGTCCCTGACCGCCCTGGCCATATCGATTCGTTCATCCATGCGCTGGCGGGTCATGTGCAGGTATTCGGGTTCGGGTGTTGTTTGCTTACCCAGGAAGGCATCTCCCTGCATAAAATCGGGGATCTCGGCTCCTATGATGCTCATCAGGGTAGGTGCCAGGTCGACAAAACTGATCATACGGTCCACCTGATTCCCCGGATTCCCGGCCGGGAAAAGTTCTTTGTATTTATCCGGAATGCGGACAATAAAAGGAACTCTGGTGCCTGTTTCATAGATGTAACGTTTGCTTCTGGCCAGCACCCCTCCATGATCGCCATAGTAGAATACAATGGTGTTTTCCGCTTCTCCCAGGGTCTCCAGTTCCCGCAGCAATTCGCCGACGCGTGCATCCATGATTTCCACCTGGTCGTAATACACCGCCCAGTCGTGCCGCATTTCCGGGATATCGGGATGGTAGGGGGCTAAAACCATGGCCGCCGGATTGTGTTTGGGAACGACCGGTTTACCGGGCCTGCCTGCCATGGCTCCCGGAGGGAAAATCCGGCTCTCATGGGATTCCATCAGGTTGAAGATGGCAAAAAAGGGTTTCCCGTCGGGGCGGTTCTTGTAATGAGCCTTGGCACTGCTTTCGTCCCAGACTTTGGCCGGGTCAATACTGCTGGTATTGTAATCGGTTTTTAAATTGTTGATGCAATAATACCCGGCTTGCATAAGCAGGGAGGAATAAGCCTGTACCTGGTCTGAACTGGGGTAGGTGCTGCGCATATGTTCGTTGCCATTGGAGGCTGCATAGACCCCGGTGATAATGGTATTGCGAGCCGGTGCGCAAACGGGACAGTTGGCATAGGCGCGGGTGTAGAGAAATCCTTCCCGGGCCAGCTGGTCCAGACTGGGGGTGGTGGCGTTTTTATCCCCGTAACATCCCAGCAGGGGACTGTTGTCCTCGCTGGTAATCCATAATATGTTCGGACGGGAATCATTTTGTGAAAAAGCACCGTTGGTAATAAAGGTCAGAGCTAGTGCCTGAAGGTAAATAAGTAGCCTGGGGATCGTTTTCATTTCTAAAGAGTTAAGAGTATTAATTATTAGCAGGAGCGTATTTTTAATGAGAGATATGAATTTTTATAAATTCTCAATTACAAATATATCATTACGGTCAAAACCTGCCCAGTATATTATGGCAAGCTTTTCAATATAAAGCCAGTATGTTTCAGTAAGCAGTCCGAATGTTTCCACTCCATAGTTGATCTCGTTTCTCATCTGTTCCGCAATTTCAGGCTTAACGGAGATATGCACCTTTCGCTCATTGAATCGAAATATGGCCGATGGGATGGAGGAGACAGAGTCTGAAACTGTAATTAATCCCTGTCCGATCGTAGCTCCGGAGCTGATTTGAATTCCATCATTAAAACAGCTGATGGGTGGATTGTTTCCTGTGAATGTGGTCACTGTCAGGTTATTTACCCCCACATTATAATATTCCATGGCCCGGATACCCATTTTAGCACCTATGATAGAATAGATACCGGTATGTCCGTGTATTTCATTTGTCATGCTGATTGCCTTCCATTCTTTCATCCCATATTTACGGAGCGTTTCATGAAGAATGCTTGCATATTCTGTTTTATATAAAGTTGAATCAAGCGGGAAGGCACTAAATACCCGGTTATTGGTGTATGCTGCCGACATCAAGAGACTTGCAATAGTCTCATAAACAAATTCCGGGGGCAGGGTCTGATTGATGGTGGCAAATCTGATGTTATTTTCGACCCTGGTTTCAAACATTACAGGGGTGGTCAGATAGAGGGGGACCAGATCGTCCCAAAGTTTTAAATGTTTGTTCCTGATTCTTTCCTCCACCGGCGCCTTAGAGTGTACCGCCACAATCTGATCTGCATATACGGATGGCAGTGATTGCAGATGTTTTAGGTAATTGTCATTGACTAACAAATCGTTCCTCTTACCGGATACCACTTCCAGGGGGATTCCGCTCTGCCTGATATATTCGAAACTTTCAGGGTCAATGCTATAATTATATCCGTCTTTCATCCGGGGAGTGTTGTACCAGATGATGCGTTCAATTTTTTCTCTGTCATGTGGATTGGCTTTGAGCCAGTCGGCATATGTTTTCAGTGATCCCAGAGCAATCAGCGTAATTTTTTCCCTGGAATATCCCATCGTGTTTTCCAAAATATCCATGGAGGATTCTTTCCGGGATGGATCCGGAATACTCGCTGAATTCGCCCAACGGATGTTTTCGGCAAAGGATCTCCAGGCAGGCGATTCAGCTGCAAGCCCGTCGCTAATGCCCACCGGGATTCCTTCGTGATGAAATACAGATAGCAAAGCATGGACTTTTATATACACCGAATCCGGCAACAGAGTGCCCTGTGAGCAGGTGATGGCCAGAACCCTTATATCGTTGGCAGACAGAAACATGGAAATTGCCCTCATGTCATCAAGGGCTCCGTCTGTGTCAATAATGAGTTGAAATTTGGGTTTTCCGGAATGTCCCGATGCCTGGCTGCAAAGCACTCCGGCCAGGAGCAAGAATCCGAAGAGTTTCTTTAACATCTTTATTCAGAAATTACATAAAACCTGGGACCAACCTTACTTTTTCTTTTCCAAAAGAGAAAGAACAATGCTGATTACCAGAAGTATCATTGCAATAATACCCAGATAGCTTCCGGAGTTATTCGACCAGCTTAAATCCCTGAAATCAGTAACTGAGATATGCCCTATAATTAGCAATACCGCTACTCCAATGAGTATATATTTTGTATTTTTCATGCTTTTGTCCGGAGTCCAAGTTATTAATTATTATGGAATATTATAGGCTGCAAATAGTGCTTTTGAGCTAGCTCTGTACTTGGTTAATGGTGGGAAAAGAGTAAAATCAACTATCTTTGTGCGCTAATTATCAGCTCCGGACAAGCAGATACTCCGGAAATGTGTCAAACTGGAAATAAGAGTTTAAGATATGAGCAACAAAAAGACCCTTTTGATGATCCTTGATGGCTGGGGTATTGGTAAAGGAGATAAAGCCGATGTGATCAGCCACGTACCCACTCCCAATATGGACAGGCTTCAGAAGGAGTACCCTTCTTCAAAGCTTTATGCTTCAGGGGAGAATGTAGGATTGCCCGATGGGCAGATGGGTAATTCGGAGGTGGGACACCTCAATATCGGTGCTGGTCGGGTGGTCTATCAGGACCTGGTGAAGATCAACAGGGCGGTGAAGGATGGCTCCATCAGTGAGAATCCTGTTCTGGTTGAAGCATTCAGTTATGCCCGGGACCATCAGAAACAGGTTCATTTCCTGGGACTGCTCTCCGATGGTGGGGTACATTCGCTGAACCGGCATCTTTACAAGCTGTGTGATATGACCGGTGAGTTTGGAATCAGGGATGTTTTTGTACATGCTTTTGGAGACGGACGTGATACCGATCCCCAGAGCGGAAAAGCTTATATGGATGAACTGGTCAATCACCTGGCTGCTTCTAACGGCAAGGTGGCTTCTTTTGTTGGGAGGTTCTATGCCATGGACAGGGATAACCGCTGGGAAAGGATCAGGGAGGCCTATGACTTGCTGGTACATGGAAAGGGAAGGGCAGCAAGCGATGTACGGAAAGCCCTCCAGGAATCTTATGATCAGGGAGTTACCGATGAGTTTGTGAAGCCCATTGTAGTTGTAGATGATAAGAGCAAAGCCCTTGGAACCATTCAGGAGGGAGATGTGGTGGTCTTTTTCAATTTCCGCAACGACCGGGCCAGGGAGCTGACCATTGCTCTTACCCAGAGGAATATTCCGGAGTACAATATGCACACCATCCCTCTGCACTACTGTACTATGACGCCTTATGATGCCACCTTTAAGGGCCTGCATGTGATTTATGATAAAGATAATGTAAGTAAAACCATGGGAGAAGTGGTTTCGGCGGCCGGATTGAAGCAGTTGCGAATTGCTGAAACGGAGAAGTATGCCCATGTCACCTTTTTCTTTTCCGGAGGAAGAGAGGCCGTATTTCAGAATGAAAGCCGGATACTGGTGCCTTCTCCCAAGGTGGCCACCTACGATCTGCAGCCTGAAATGAGTGCCTTCGAGGTGAAGGATGCAGTGATCAAGGATATCCGTGAGAACGGCCCCGATTTTATCTGTCTGAATTTTGCCAATGGAGATATGGTCGGGCATACCGGTGTATACGCCTCCATCGAAAAAGCCATTAAAACCGTGGATCAGTGTGTGGGTGAAGTGGTGGAAACAGCCAGGGGAAAGGGGTACGATGTGATGATCATTGCCGATCATGGAAATGCCGATCACGCAGTGAACGAGGATGGATCGCCCAATACGGCTCACTCTCTGAACCCGGTACCCTGTATCATGGTCACAGACGATTATTCCAAAGTGGATGAAGGGATCCTGGCCGATGTGGCTCCAACACTCTTGCATATCATGGGAGTGAAAAAGCCAGAGGAGATGACCGGAAAGGTCCTGGTATCCTAGCCTAGTTTGCAGTATTTAGTGATGCACCATGGGGAGGATTTCCTCACGTAATTGCAGGACGATCTTACAGATTTCTTCCAGCGCTTCAGGTTGATAAATAATCTCTGCCAGGCTTGCATGGAAGCTCTGCTGGCTACTATCCAATTCAAAGCTTTCGGGTTCATACCGGATATCGACCTGCTCATAGACTTCTTTCAGCTTATTAACCGTATGCATATAGCGTCTGATCATTAAGGATTCCTGTTGATTGGAAAGAATTCCGGACAGGCTGCTCAGGGAATATTTCTGCTGAAGGATCCGGTCGCCCATCTCTATAACGGATTTGTCCTGATAGATTTTCACACCGATATACATGGTTTCCAACCATCCTCCCATCAGCGCCAGGGAGGCAAGTGATAACTGGTTCTTCTCCTTAAAGTGCGCGTCCATCTCCCTGTAAATTTCAAAAATCTGATTCTTCAGGGAATCGGGATTTTCCAGGTAGGCTCTCTGCACTCCGGGGGAATCTTCAAAGATTTCCCTGGGCAGATCCAGTTTCCCTGCCAGCAATTCAATATGACGATAGTATTCTGCTGTTTCATGGATCCTTTCAAACAGGGTACAGTAACTGAGATCAACACCCAGAACGCCCAGTAAAAGAGCCATATGTTCCGGATTTTCATACCTGGGTATCTTTTCAAGAGGACAGGTAAACCCCGGATCAAACCCGGTTCCGGTCTCTTCAAAAAAACTGACAATATCTGTAGGGATCTTCAGGGTATATACGATCTCCCCGGCTTCAGCGACCGTAGTACGATCGGGATTGGGTATAAAATCGTTCATCCCGGACCGGGAACCGGAAGAATTGCATCCATACAAGCATAATGTCAGTATAAATGCATGGAACGCAAATCGAAACATAAATTGGAGTTAGTTTATCAGGATAAAAATAACAAATCTTTTAAATCATGGACCGTGTTCTCATGGCTGCAATAATAATGTCAATCAACTCATCGGGTTTCAGAGTCATACAGTTCAGCCTGATATCAAAACGTGTGTAATCATTGCCTTTACCCTGAAAGAAACCTCTGAAGGCGGCTCTCTTTTTATCTATATTCTGCGCGTAACTGCGTGCCTGATCAATAGTGAAATTAAATTTGTCGGCCACCCTCAGAGCTCTCCATTCAAGGGGGGCCTCCAGGTAAATGTGAAGTGATTTAGGGATGTCCCTGGTGATTGCCACCCCCCCCCTGCCTACAATAATCGCGTTACCGGAATTTGCAAAATTCCTGATCACTTTAGCGATGGTAGTACGGATCTTCATATCCGATTTATAGTAATTCTTGGATTGGGCCAGCAGCATATCTTCAAGCACCCCCCGGCTTTTGTAATCAAAAATATGCTGAATCTGGTTGGAATCCACCTGCAGCTCTTTGGCCGATTCCAGCATGATCTCCTTATCGATCCACCTCCAGGGGTGCTCTTTGGAGTACTTCTTTTTCTCGGTATTCAACCTGGCAGAAAGCTTCGAAGCAATACTTTTGGCCGGACAACCCACCTCTCTGGACAGGGTAACGACCGGACCGGGATATAGTTGTTTAGCCGGATCCTCCTTGTACCAGTTATCCAAGTATTTCGACAGATCTATTTTCATGGCTCGGAAACGAAGAGGTTCATGCTCAATTTACTATATTTACTATCCAAAGTCAAGGAATCGGGCCCCTCATGCTCAATATTATTTATAGAACGGACCTAAATGTTACAACAACGTCTAATATTAAAACCCTGGAATTATGAACAAAATTACTGTAATTGGCGCCGGAAATGTAGGCGCCACCTGCGCCAATGTTATTGCCCATAAGGATCTGGCCAATGAAGTGGTCCTGCTCGATGTGAAAGAGGGACTGGCCGAAGGAAAAGCTCTGGACATCTGGCAGACTTCCTCCATCAATCACTTTAATACCCGGGTTACCGGTTGCACCAATGATTATCTGAAGACCAAGGGATCCGGTATCATTGTGATCACATCAGGGATTCCCAGAAAGCCCGGCATGTCTCGTGATGACCTGATCAAAACAAATGCCAATATTGTGAAGGAGGTTACAGAGAAGGCAATCAAATACTCGCCTGATGCGATTATCATAGTGGTTTCGAATCCGCTGGACGTGATGACTTATGCTGCATTTTTGGCTGCCAACAAGGATCCACACAAGGTATTCGGCATGGCTGGTATTCTTGATACGGGTCGCTACAAGGCCTTCCTGGCCGATGCCCTGAATATTTCTCCAACTGATATTCATGCCATGTTGCTGGGGGGGCACGGCGATACCATGGTGCCATTGCCCAGGTATACTTCAGTAAGTGGCATTCCGGTAACCGAACTTCTGGGTAAAGAAGTGATTGATAAAATTGTGGAGCGCACCCGAAAGGGTGGTGGCGAGTTGGTGGGCCTGATGGGAACCTCTGCCTGGTATGCACCCGGGGCGGCCGTTTCACAAATGGTGGAGGCCATAGTAGATAACCAGAAAAGGATATTCCCGGTATGTGCATACCTGAATGGGGAATACGGTCAGAAAAAGCTCTACCTGGGAGTCCCGGTAAAACTGGGCAAAGGCGGAGTGGAGGAAATCATAGAGATTAGTCTGAATGCAGAGGAGAAGAAGTTAATGACTTCCTCAGCTGAAAGTGTGAGGGGAGTGATGAAAGTACTGGACGATATGAAATTATTTGAAGAGCAGTTTTAAAACACACTATGTCAGATAATTAGGCTTTGGGAAATGCGTGATGAACCCCTGGGTTGATTACGCATTTTTTTAGAGCTTCTTTCCAAAGTGCAAAAAAATAGTGCTATATTTGCGGCCTATTCGAAAAAGACAATCAAGTAACTACTAATAAACAAGTTAAAAATGCAAAATAAAGGTGCTATCAGGTTTTTTACGATTGTTCTTGCGCTGGTAAGTGTATACCAACTTCTGTTTACTGTGTTTGCCCAGAAGGTGGAGCGTGATGCCAGGGAAGTAGCCAATGGTGATGTACGCATAGAGCGTTCCTACCTGGATTCGATGAAAGGGGAAGTGGTGTATAATGTTCTGTTTAAAAAATATACCTACCAGGAGTGTAAAGAGAGAGAGGTAAACCTGGGACTTGACCTCAAAGGGGGAATGAATGTCATTCTGGAGATCGCCGTGGAGGATATTATTCGTTCCCTGGCAGCCAGCCAGTTCCTGACTGATCCGGTTTTTACAGAAACCATGGCACTTGCTCATGAGAAGAAAATCAACAGTCAGAATGATTTTGTGGATCTGTTTGCAGAAGCGTTCGAAGAGCTGAATCCCGGTGCTCAGCTGGCACAGTTTTTTATGACCCCTGAAACACGGGGTGAGATAGACTTCAATACCACCAATGGTGATGTGGTGACCTACCTCAAAGCGGAAGCAGAGGATGCTATTGATAATTCATACAATGTACTCAGAAACAGGATAGACCGCTTTGGAGTCGTTCAGTTGAATATACAGAAGCTGGAACGTCAGGGGAGGATCCTGGTGGAGCTTCCGGGCGTCAAGGAGCCGGAAAGGGTGACCAAGCTGCTTACAGGTACGGCCAACCTGGAATTCTGGACTACCTACCAGGCCGCTGAAGTATGGAACTACCTGGATCAGGCCAACCGGACCCTGGCCGATATATTAAGAACTGAGGCTCAGGCCGGGGAGACGGCTGATGTGGAAAGAGGTGAAGAGCTGCTTGCAGATGAGACGGTTGAAGAGACTCTTATTCCTGAAGAGGGTCTTTTGCTTGATACAAGCGGACTGGACCTGTTAACGGATCTGGATACCACCCAGGTTTTTGATGACCAGGAAGCTCAGTTTTATCGTGAAAATCCCCTGATCGCTGTCCTGACCCCCTATCTGGATAATCAGAGAAATTTTATTCCGGGATCTACTGTTGGTGTGGTATTGTTGAAAGATACAGCCGAAGTGAATTCCTACCTGGCCATTCCACAGATCAGGCAGTTATTCCCTTCTGATCTGAAATTTGCATGGCACTTTCAACCTCAGGGCGAAGAGCAGCAATTTATCAGGCTTCATGCCCTGAAGGCCACCAGGAATAATCAGCCGGTGATGGAAGGTAAATACGTGACCGATGCCCGGGTTGGTACGGATCCTTATACCGGTGAGTTCAATGTAAGTATGAACATGAACTCTGAAGGTGCTAAAAAATGGGCCAATGTGACCAGGGAGAACGTTAACCAGGCGATTGCGATTGTTCTGGACGGCCTGGTATATTCGGCTCCTAACGTTTCGGAAGAGATCCGGGGGGGCAGTTCCTCCATATCCGGTGATTTCACACAGACCGATGCAGACGACCTGGCCAATATTCTGAAATCGGGTAAGATGCCTGCCCGCGCCCGCATCGAATCCAGTGAGGTCATTGGACCGACCCTGGGTGCCAAGTCCGTCAAAGACGGTCTGAATTCCTTCCTGATAGCATTTGTGGTGGTTCTGGCTTATATGTTATTTTACTACAGCCGAAGGGCTGGTATGGTGGCCGATATTGCTCTGATCGCCAATATGTTCTTTCTGATGGGGGTTCTGGCTTCCCTGCAGGCAGTGCTCACCCTGCCGGGTATTGCCGGTATCGTATTGACCATAGGTATGTCGGTGGATGCGAACGTGCTGATCTACGAGCGGATTCGGGAAGAGCTGGCAGCGGGTAAGAATCTGAAAACCGCCATCAAGGATGGTTACCGGAATGCATACTCAGCTATTTTTGATGCGCAAATCACCACCTTTCTGACCGGCTTGATCCTGTTTTTCTTCGGAACCGGTCCCATCAAGGGTTTTGCCACCACGCTGGTCATTGGTATCCTGACTTCCCTGTTCAGCGCCATCATACTCACCAGGCTGATGTATGAGCGTATGCTGGTCAAAAGCGGAAAGATCACCTTCGATACCAAGATCTCCAGGAATGCCTTTAAAAACACCAAAATTGATTTCCTGGGAAAAAGAAAGATCTTTTATATGATTTCGGGCCTGATTATCCTGGGAGGCATTGTTTCCCTGGTCACCCGGGGATTGAACACCGGGGTGGATTTCACCGGTGGACGTAACTATGTCATCACCTTTAATCAGGATGTGGAAACCACCGAAGTACAGGAACACCTGGAGGCAGCTTTCGGAGAAGCTCCCACGGTCATTACCTATGGGTCACGAAATACAGTCAGAGTGACCACCAAGCACCTGATAGATGATGACCGGCCCGAGGTGGATTCGATCATCAAGGCGGAGATGTTTGCAGGGCTTCAGCCATATCTGGATAGCGATACCAGCCTGGATGAGTTTATTAACGGACAGGACTATATTATCAGTTCGCATAAGGTGGGTCCCACCATTGCCGATGATATTAAGCGGACGGCGGTCATCGTGATCATCGCCTCGCTGCTGATCATCTTCCTCTATATCCTGGCCAGGTTCAGGAACTGGCAGTTTGGTCTGGGGGCCCTGGCAGCGCTGGTACACGACGTTTTAATTGTTCTCGGGCTCTTCTCCATCCTGGATGGAGTTATGCCCTTCTCGCTGGAGCTGGATCAATCCTTTATTGCGGCCATTCTGACCGTGGTGGGTTACTCCATTAACGATACCGTGGTGGTGTTTGACCGCATCAGGGAATATGTGGGCCTGCAGAAGAAGCGGGAACGACGGGATATCATTAATTCGGCGCTGAACAGCACATTGAGCCGTACCTTCAGTACCTCGCTGAGTACCTTCTTTGTACTGCTCTCCATCTTTGTCTTTGGCGGGGACGTGATCCGGGGCTTTACCTTCGCATTGCTGCTGGGTGTGATTGTGGGTACTTACTCCTCCCTGTTTATTGCCACGCCTGTCGTATATGACACGGTCAAAGGGGATGAGACTACCCGGATTTTAAAAGGAGCTGTCAGGAAATAAAATCTGATAAACCCTTTACAAAGGGGTGTGGGAGCTGATCTTGAAGATAAAGCCCACACCCCTTTTTGTTTCTAGTGAAACGGATGGTTCGGCCTGTATGTATTTTCTGATTCTCGAAATAAAGACATCCATGGAACGGCCCAGGAAATAGTCATTCTGACCCCAGAGGTCTTCCAGGATCTCTTCTCTCCTGACTACGTGATTCTGGTTTTCAATCAGATATTTCAATAAGGCCGATTCCCTGGGGGTCAGGTTATAGCTGTTTTTCCCGTCTTCGATCAGCAGTTCACTGTATTTAATATGAAGGCATCCGATCTTAAAAGTGCTGGTATCTTCTTTGCCGGCTCTCTTCAAAATATTATTCAGCCTTAGAACCAGCTCCTCCGCCTCGAAGGGTTTGGTGATGTAGTCGTCCGCTCCAAATTTCAGTCCTTTCAGCCGGTCCTCTTTCTGATTCCTGGCAGTAAGAAATACCACCGGCATAGAACGGTCCAATTTTCGGATCTCTGCTGCCAGGGTAAATCCGTCCATAACCGGCATCATAACATCCAGGATACAAAGATCCACATGATGCTCCTGGAAAACCTTCAGGCCGTGTTTGCCATGGTTAGCGGTATATACATGGAAGCCGGATAACTCCAGGTACTGGGCCAGCACTTTCTGGAGGTCAATGTCGTCTTCAACAAGTAAGAGGTCTATCATCTGTCGGTATTTTTATATGAAAGGAGGTGCCCTCTCCGGTTTTACTCTGAACGGTGATGGTCCCCCCGTGCGCTTCTACAATCTGTTTCACATAATAGAGACCCAGTCCCAGTCCCCTGACTACCCGCTGCCTGGCCTCTTCGCCTCTGAAGAATTTTTCAAAAAGGTGTTTCTGGTCCTCTTTTTTAATCCCCGGGCCATTGTCCGATACCCGGATCCATAAACAGTGATCCATATCTTTCATCAGTACTTCTATCCTGCAGGGATGCTTACCGTAGCGTACGGCATTGGAAAAAAGATTATTTAAGACGGTAGACATATGGACCCCATCCATCAGGTAGTTGCTCTGATTCAGCCGGAAATCCAAACAGATCTCCGGAGAAGCCTTTTCATGTTCCAGTTGAAACCCGGCTACCAACTGCCTGGTCCAGTTTTCCAGCTGGATGTGTTGTGGTTTCAGCCTTACCTGATCTTTCTCCCAGATATGGATATCCAGGATCCGGTCGATCAGATCAGAAAGATGTCTGTTCTGTCTCTTGATCAGACCCGAAAGCTCTTCAACTCGTTCCGGAACCTTCATGATTTCCTGCTTGCCCAGGGAACTGGAGGCCACTGAAATGGTGGACAGGGGTGTTTTCAGCTCATGGGTCATATTGGAGATAAAGTCACTTTTCATCTCCGAGAGACGTTTCTGCTGCAGCATGTTCCGGAGAGTCAGGATGAATACGGTAAATACCAGGACCAGGGTTAGGAGGTCCAGTACCAGGATTAACCACATCTCTCTCAGGATCAGCTTTGAGCGGTTCACAAAATCGATATAGATGCTGTAGGAGATATTAAAAAAGTTTCGCTCATGCGTGAAGTTCCCCGCCAGCAATGCATTGGCAGGGGCCTGTGGCAGCTCCGGCCCGTTGGGATAAACCCGTTGACGGAAGCCCATATCTACCAGGTAGAGTTCATCCACCTGCAGGTGATAGGTAAATTCAGGGTCCTCGCCAGCCTGGTGA
Source organism: Bacteroidales bacterium (assembly GCA_029210725.1). Lineage (NCBI taxonomy): Bacteria > Pseudomonadati > Bacteroidota > Bacteroidia > Bacteroidales > Bacteroidales bacterium. Next base: position 72,834 of record JARGFM010000002.1, read on the forward strand.
ATATAGTCGCGGATAAAATATTCAGGTTCCCGGTATTGATTTAAGATCTCCTGGAATACTTCTCCCGGTTTGCGGCTCATGGAATCCCGGGATTCATATATGAATTCCAGGGCCCTTTCGTCCAGAAGAAAGAGAACGGAATCAAAATCATAGCGATAATCCAGGCTGTTGAATTTGGAAATCGCCTCTCTCGCAAGACTCCCAAAGCGGGAATCGAACTGCTCTTTCTTGGTCCGGTAAGTCTCGGTGATAAAAACATATTGCACCACAATAAGGACCAGCAGTGCCAGGACGGATGATCCTATGAAAAACCGGCTCTTCATTCTGTACAACTCAAGAGCTAAGATACACTCTTTCCAGCATCCTTAACCTATCGTTAACACTCTATTAACCAAGATGCACGGCTTCCCTCCCTACTTTTGTAGAAGAAACCCATTAATCATTGTTTTATGAAAAATTTGAAGATATACCGGATATTTTCCTTTGCTCTGTCCTTACTGCTCCTGGCGACGGTGGCCAGGGCCCAGACACAGGAGGAGAAGACAGACAGGGATGCAGAACTGAAAGTCAAGCAGGAACAGATCGAAATGCAGAGGCAGCAGATGAAGGAACAACAGCTTAAAACAATAGAGCTGGAACGGGCCTTTGCCGGGCAGGCCAGGGAGGCATCCAGGGCCAGAAGTTCGGCCAGGTTTTTCTCCCCCGGCAGCGGTTTTGCAGACGAGGGCTCCTACTATTTTTTCTCCGGGGGACAGGAAAACCAGTCACAGCTTACCATCAGAAACAGTTTTACCGGGAATAGCGATAATTCAGAAGGGGAATTCGATGTGGATGAAAGCACCACTCACATCAGATGCACCATTAGCGGGAAGGCAAATGCCGGAAAGATTAAAATTAAAGTCTTATATCCGGGCGGAAAGGTATTCAAGGATCTTTCCATTACTTCCTCCGCCCAGATTTCATTCTCCCAATCTCTCTCCATCAGGGAGGAAGAAAAGAATAAATATGTCGGGTCATGGACCTACCTGATTACTGCAGACAAAGCTGAAGGAAGCTATACCCTTTCATTTATGACCCATTAGGAGCGAGGCATATCAAAATTCCACTTATGTCCGGAGCCATTCTGATGCATTTCAGGATGGCTTTTTTATTATCTTTGCGTAAATCATTACTAGGATGTTTGGGATAGTACTATTTATTAGCGGGCAAGAGATCGTATTTGCTGTATTGATCGCGTTGTTGTTGTTTGGATCCAAGGAGATTCCTAAGCTTGCCAGGACATTCGGCAAGGGAATGAAAGAATTCAGAAAAGCTACCGAAGATATCAAGCGGGAGTTTGAAAGCAGCACCCCCGAGGTGATGGAAGATTTCAAGGAGATCAAGAAGAATCTTTCCAAAGATGTAAATGATATCAGGCAGAATCTCACCAAGGATGCCAATGAGATAGGAAAGAATCTCACCAAGGATGCCAATGAAATAGGAAAGAATCTCACCAAGGATGCCAATGAAATAGGAAAGAATCTCACCAAGGATGCCAGTACAGTTGGAAAGAATCTCTCCAGGGAAGCCAGTACAGTGGCGAAGGAGGTTAAGAAAAATCTGGACATCGGCTAGCGCGACCACGTACCCATGGCACAAGTTTATCTTTTTCTGTTTGCCGGACTTGCACTGCTTTTTGTCAGTGGTAAATTCCTGGTTGATAGCAGTGTGGCTATTTCCCGGCGGCTGAAGATCCCTAAAATGATCATCGGGCTTACCGTGGTGGCCTTTGGGACCTCTGCTCCTGAACTGCTGGTGAGCCTTCAGGCTGCTTTTTCAGGCTACCCTGAAATTGCCATGGGCAATGTGGTGGGAAGTAATATCTCCAACATCCTTTTGGTCCTGGCTATTACTGCGCTTATATTTCCCATTCCTGTTCCTGCTTCCTCTGTAAAACGTGACTGGCCTATGATGATGGCAGTCTCCCTGCTTCTTTTTGCTTTCTCACAGGATAGATGGATTACCAGGCCTGAGGGAGGGGTACTTGTCGGATTACTGGCCGGGTATATTGCTTATTCAGTCATAAGTGCCCGGGGACTGAATGCCACAGAAGCTCCCTCTGAAAGGAAGGGAGCCATGAAATGGTGGGTGGCGGTAATTATGTTCCTGGTATCGTGCGTGGGGCTGGCTTTTGGTGCTGATCTGCTCGTAGATAATGTGGCCCTGATAGCAGAAGAGCTGGGTATTTCGAAAAGAGTGGTTTCCGTTACGATGGTGGCCGTGGGGACCAGCATACCGGAACTGGCTACCAGTGTCATTGCAGCGCTGAAAAAGGAAACAGAGATTTCGGTGGGGAATATTATTGGTTCCAATATCATGAACATTCTGTCGGTGCTGGGACTTACCAGCCTGATAAGTCCCATCGCTGTCAGCCGGGAAATAGCCAGCTTTGACATAGCCTGGATGCTGGGGGCCTCTTTTCTTCTGGTTTTGCTTATGTTGCCGGCCTCCCGCTCAAGGATTACCCGGTGGGAAGGAAGTATTATGATTATCATCTATCTGTTGTATATTTATCTCTTATTTTAAAGGGATGATCAGCGCAGCAAAAATCACAAAGTCTTTTGGAAATCTGAAGGTATTAAAGGGGATCAGTCTGGAAATTAATGCCGGTGAGGTGGTCTCCATTGTTGGAGCATCCGGGGCAGGGAAAACCACACTGCTCCAGATTATGGGCACTCTCAGCAGGCAGGATGCAGGAAGTATTGCCATTAACGGGATCGATACCGGCCAGCTAAATGGAAGCAGGCTGGCCCGTTTCAGAAACCAGAACATAGGATTTGTGTTCCAGTTCCACCAGCTTCTGCCGGAATTCACGGCTCATGAAAATGTGTGCATTCCCGGATTTATTGCCAACAGGCCACGGAAGGAAGTGGAGGAGAGGGCCAGGGAGTTGCTCAACTTCCTGGGGCTTCTGGAGCGCCTGGATCACAAACCTTCTGAATTATCAGGAGGCGAGCAACAGCGGGTGGCGGTGGCCCGGGCACTGATTAACGATCCGCAGGTCATCCTGGCCGATGAACCTTCGGGTAATCTGGACACAGAAAACAAACAGGAGCTGCATAAACTCTTTATGACTCTGCGTGACCGTTTTCAGAAGACGCTGGTAATTGTCACTCACGATCATAGCCTGGCCGGAATGGCCGACCGCATTATCACCATGAAAGACGGGCTGATCGTCTAAGGGATCAGTACGTCTTCAGGAGATGTTTATCTCCTTCTCCACAAAACGGATACCGTAAGTGGCCAGTTCTTCCAGGACCGGGTTATATATCTCAGGCTCAATAGGTAGCCTGACGCCCGTTCCCTGATAGGTCCCCTCGAGAATCCGCCGGGCCACCATGGCAAGCGGAAGCCCCACCGTGATCGACATGGCGGTATTTTTTATGTCTTCTCCGATGCAGACCATGGTGGAAAACCTCTTCTTAGAGATTCCCCCTTTCTCAAAATCGAACTGGTGCTGCATAACAATCATATCTTTGTCGTTTGGCTCGAGCTGCCATTTTTCTTCCAGGATCTTCTGGAGGATTTTGGCAGGGCTCAGTCCGGGTACCCCGATTTTTGTATCCCCGAAGATACCCAGCCATCTCAGGCGTTCCATCATCCCTGAGTCTTTATCCAGATTCAGATAGTTCAGCAGTTTCTGTTCTACAGGGATGTCGGTCCGGAAAGCCATAAAACTGTTGATGAACTCTCTGTAGGTCATTTCCTCTGTATTCTCCATCACATAGGTATCATCCGTGGCCCCAAGCTGGACAAAAGTGTCCCAGGCCTCACAGAATCCCGGCCGGCGGATGGTTCCGCGAAACATGGTCTTCAGCTTATGCAAACCATAGGTTTCCCTGTAGGTAAGGGAGTCCCTGTTTCCATACACTTCGAATTCTCCCAGCTCCGGAACCTGGATGGTCTCAATACGGCTGAATAATTTGTGATAGGGGATATACTTAAATTTTCCGTTATGAAGAAAGCGGGCACCTTCATGTCCTGCCAATACCACGTTTCGTGGGTTCCAGGTAAACTTATATCTCCAGGGATTATTTTCATAACCCGGGGCCACCAGTCCACCTGTACTCGATTCAAAAGCCTTCAGTTCGACACCCTCTTCCCTGAGCCTGTGAATCATCTGCATGGCCGACATGTGGTCGATGCCGGGATCCACCCCGCACTCGTTCATCAAAACCACTCCTTTTTTCCTGGCTTCCCCATCGAGGGCCCTGATAGCCGGAGAGACATAAGAAGCAGTGACCATATTCCTTCCCAGTTCCACACAACTTTCTGCCACCAGGTGATGCATCCTGGCCGGAAGCATGCTGATCACGATATTCGCCCGGTATATCTCTTCCTGCCTTTGAACGTGATCATAAATATCGAAGCGAAAAGCCTCTGCACCGGGATGACCAAAAGTACGGGCCAGGGCATTTTCGATATGGATATCACCTACCCGGATTTTCCACTGTTTCTCAGAGTGATCCAGGAAGTATTTGATAAGTGAGTTGGAAGAGAGTCCTGCACCCAGGATTAAAACGGTCTGCATGGATTTATTTTTTTAACTGTGTCTTCAGAATCCGGGCTATGTATTTTCCGATGATGTCGAATTCAATATTGACCACTGTTCCAACCTTGAACTGGTGAAAGTTGGTGAGCTCGTAGGTAAACGGGATAATGGCCACCTGGAATGAAGTATCTCTGGAGTTAACGACTGTCAGGCTTACTCCGTTCACCGACACGGAGCCTTTCTCCACAGTAATATGCTCCTCTCCTTTGGGTTCAAAGGAAAAGGTATAATACCAGCTTCCTTCGGCTTCTTTCACTTTGGTGCAGGTGGCGGTCAGATCCACATGACCCTGTACCATATGCCCGTCCAGCCTGGAATCGAGTCGGGTGCTGCGCTCCAGGTTTACCTTATCGCCCACCTGGAGTAAGCCCAGGTTCGATTTTTGAAGGGTTTCCCGGATGGCGGTTACCGTATAGGTATCTTCTTCGATACCGACCACGGTCAGACAGACCCCGTTATGCGAGATGCTCTGGTCAATTTTTAACTCGTTGGTAAATGAGCAACGGATGGTGATATGCAGATTCTCCAGTTCTTTTTCAAGCCGGACCACCGTCGCGGCTTCTTCAACGATCCCTGAAAACATAAGTTTATGTTAGAGTTTTTGAAAATGTTAGGGTGTTAGAAATAGTGGAATAAAGCTATATACAATATTCCAATGAACTAAGGCCGGGTTATATGTTTAAGAAATACCAAAAACCTCTTTGAAGGTATCCACGAGATCCAGTTTTTCCCAGGTGAAAAGTTCCACTTCAATGGTCAGGGGATCCCAGTATTGTGATTCAAAGGTTTTCTTAACGACCTGCGGTGTACGTCCCATGTGTCCATAGGAAGCGGTTTCCAGGTAGATGGGATTCCGTAATTTCAGGCCCTTCTCAATGGCAGCGGGCCTTAGGTCATATACCTCTTCAATCTTGCGGGCGATTTCACCATCTGTGAGATCTATCCTCGATTTTCCATAAGTGTTGACAAAAACCCCAATGGGTTCAACCACGCCAATGGCGTAAGCGAGCTGTACCAGGATTTCATCCGAAATTCCTGCAGCCACAATGTTTTTGGCAATATGACGTGCCGCATAGGCAGCTGAACGGTCCACCTTGGAAGGATCTTTTCCGGAGAAGGCACCCCCGCCATGAGCCCCTTTCCCGCCATAGGTATCCACAATGATTTTCCGTCCGGTGAGACCGGTGTCTCCATGGGGCCCTCCAATCACAAATTTCCCGGTAGGATTCACATGGAGGATGAACTGACCATCAAACAATGATTGAAGGCGTTCGGGAAGCTGCTGAACCATTCTGGGGATCAGGATCTCTTTCACATCAGACCTGATCTTTTCCAGCATACGAGAATCATCACTATCGAACTCATCATGCTGGGTGGAGATAACGATGGTATGAACCCTGATGGGTATGTCATTATCATCGTATTCAATGGTTACCTGTGATTTGGAATCGGGTCGAAGGTAGGTCATTAGCTTTTCTTCCCTCCGGATAGCGGCCATCTCGATCAACAGCTTTTGGCTAAGCTCCAGGGGGAGCGGCATAAAATCGTCCGTCTCATTGGTGGCATAGCCGAACATCATGCCCTGGTCGCCGGCACCCTGCTGCATGGGGTCCTCCCGGTCAACCCCCCGGTTGATATCGTGACTCTGTTCGTGGATCAGAGTAATCACCCCGCAGGAGTTGTACTCAAACTGGTAATCGCTTTTCGTATACCCGATTTTCTTTATCGTCTCCCTGGCTACTTTTTGCACATCAATATAGGTAGAGGTCCGGACCTCCCCGGCGAGCACCACCTGCCCGGTGGTTACCAGAGTTTCACATGCCACTTTGGACTGAGGATCGAATGCCAGGAATTCATCCAGCAGGGCATCAGATATTTGATCGGAGACTTTATCGGGATGTCCTTCAGAGACCGATTCGGAAGTAAACAGATAGGCCATGATGTAATTTCAATTAGTGTAATACAATTAAGATGAGAAAATTGACCGATGTTTGCTAAGAGGCTGTTTTAGCATTTTTTTATCGTGGTTGCAATCAGTCAAATCTTTCCACATCGACCCGACAAAGGAAGTAATTTTCGCTCATGTAGCAAAAAAAAGCAGCGTTATTAACGCTGCTTAATAAGGATTACGTTCCGTTGTACTAGTTACAGAGGGACTCGATCTTTTTCTCGGCCCTGGCAAGGAAGGGCTCTTCGGTAACCTTTCTCAGGGTTTCGCAGGCTTTATCATAATCGGCTGTATTCTGAAAGGCGCTTCCCAGTTCGAAATTGATGGCTGAGATCCAAACTGATTCAGTTTCATGAAGCAGGGCTTCCTGGGCATATTCGACAGCTTTATCGTATTCTACCGTTTTGTTGGATACAATAGCCAGGTGATAGAGCGCACGCGGATTATTGGGATTAGCTGCCAGTGCCTTTTCGCAGGCTTCAACAACAAAAGTATAGTCGTTTTCCTCGGGATCGACCATTTCCATCTCTTCCAGGATAAACTTGTTATAATAAGTGTCGATAACGCCGTTAATCTGCTCGATGGTTTTTGTGTCATTTTTAGCCGTGGCTCCCTCTTTGGCCCTGGTGAAGCACTCAAGCATCTCTTCGGTTTTATCCTGGTCGAGGTAAACCATTCCTTTGCCCTGACAAGCCTGATAGATATTGGGATTTATGGCCAGTACCTTGTCAAAATATGCCAGGGCTGCATCGAAGTTTTTATTTTTCCACTCCTGGCTGCCCTGCCTCATACACAGCTGGGGTAAGTACCCGGCGGCTTTGTTGCTGATTTCTTCGTTGTTGTTGTAGAGTGTGGCCATTTCAACCGTTTTCTCCAGGAAGGGAATCGCATTGTCGTATTGCTTTCTCTTCATAAAAGTAGTGGCCTGCCGGTAGTAAGTGGAGGGAATTTGATCTTCAGCCTGAGCCTTCAGATCGTTCGCCTCATCACCCACTGTTACAGCCATGGCCAGCACCTGATTAAAATGTTCAAGTGCGGCATCATACTCTTGTCCATTTATACTTTCAACGCCTGCATTGAATTCATTGATAACGTCGGTCATGGTCTGGGCATACAGGGATCCTGCCAGAAGAACACCTGTTAGAATTGCCAATACTCTTAATTTCATACTATCATTGTTTGGTTAACAAAATGAGTCGGTAAAAATATAAAAATATTGAACAAATACAATGCCATTTTGTTTTTGCCGCAACAATTTGATAAAGAGAATCTTAATTAGTGGTTAATTCCCGGAAGACCTCTTCCAGGCTCTTTTTCTTCAGGGAGAGGGATAAAACAGTAAATTCCTGACTGACAGCAAAATTAAAAATATCTCCACGGATATCACGCATTTCGTGGGTTTCCAGCAGAAACTGCTTGTCGCCAATGGGTCTGACATGCTCGATAAACGGAAGAGTCTTCCAGATCCCTGGATCGACGGGGCCATCCAGTTCAATATGAATGGTCTGGGTCTGGCCTCCGCCCTTTTCCTTTAAAAGGGTGGCATTCTCATCTGCAACAATCTTCCCATTGTTGATCACAATCACCCGGTCACAGATCGCTTCAACCTCCTGAAGAATATGGGTGGAGAGAAGCACGGTTTTCTCTTTGCCTATGTTGGAGACAAGATTTCTGATTTCCACCAGCTGATTGGGATCCAGGCCCGAGGTTGGTTCATCCAGAATGAGGATCTCCGGATCGTGGATCAAAGCCTGCGCCAGTCCGACCCGCTGCCGGTATCCTTTAGACAGATTTCCAATTTTTTTTCCCACTTCAGCCGAGAGCGCTGTCATTTCAATGACAGAAGAGATCCTTTCCCTGGCCAGTTTTCCGCTGACCTGGTATAAGCCTGCCACATATTGAAGATACTCGCGAATATACATCTCATGATAGAGGGGATTGTTCTCGGGAAGGTAACCGATCAGTCCGCGAATCTCTTTTTGATGCTCAAGTGCCGGCAGGCCTTGTATGGTCACAGATCCACTGTCGGGCGACAGGCTTCCGGTAATCATCTTCATGGTGGTGGACTTACCTGCTCCGTTAGGGCCTATGAATCCTACAATTTCCCCGGTATGAACTTCAAAAGATACTTTGTTCACTGCGATCTGAGAACCGTAGCTTTTGGAAATCTCTTTTATTGCAATGGACATATTTTAACCGTACATGAACTGCCCCACTTTGGCAAAGTTGGACTTGGGATTCACACACATCACAGGAATCTTCTCTTTATTGGAGATAAGATATTGTTCCTTGGCTCCAAAAATATAGTCGACTTTTGTGAGGTGTTTGGTGGTGGTAATCAGGATCAAATCGGCACTGATTTTTTTACAGAAAGCAAGCAGTTCTTTATGAAAATTGCCTGATCCCCTCTCCGACGAAGTGTGAATCTCATATTCAATATTATTCTGAATCAGGAAACGGATAGCAAAATTCAGATTGACATTTACCTTCTTTTGAAGGTTTTTATCCATGACAGGCGCCTTATACAGGTGAATTTTGGAATTCAGGTATTTCCCCAGGAAGATGGCCCACTGTAGTTTCTCTTTGTTTTCGGATTTGAAGTCAATTGGAAAGACTATATCTGTATACCTGTCTTTTTCCGGGGGCAGATCCTGAACTACAATAAACGGAACAGACGATCCGGCGATCACCCTCAGGGCCCAGCTGCCAAATAGTTTTTGCCCCCCTTTCATACCATGGGTTCCCATGACCACGAAGTGAACATTGTTCTCCTCCCTGGAGGCATAATCGGAAATCTCTTTGAAAATTTTTCCATGGTGAACAGAATAACCCACCGTTTCGCCAAGATCCTTTTTTATTTCCTCCACCGTCTCTTCCATTCTTTTCCTGGCTGCCTCCTCTTCAGATGGATCTTTGACAATATGAAATAATATCACACTGTTTTTTAAAATGTGAGCCATCTTAAGGGCATGCTTCAAGGCACTGAAGGATACAGCAGAAAAATCCCAGGTAACCAGAATGGATTTCTTCTCATGCTCCATGGTCATGTTTTTTTGGACGGAAGTAAATTTAGCGGATTCTTTTTAGATTATAAAGTTAACGAATGGAAATTGATAAAATTGTACTTTTGTAGCTTGATTAAACAAAAGAAGATGAAGAGATCGACAGTTAAAGAGTTGCTGGGTGCAGCAGAAAAAAGCAGAGAAGTCCTGCTGAAAGGATGGGTAAGGACCAGGCGGGGAAATAATCAGGTGGCGTTTATCGCCGTAAATGACGGAACCATCATTCATAGCATCCAGGTTGTTGCCGATCTGACTCTTTTTCCCGAGGAGCTAATGAAAAGGATTACCACCGGTTCCAGTATTAGTGTGACCGGTACACTGGTCGAATCGATGGGTAAAGGCCAGAATGTGGAGATACAGGCCAGGGAAATAGAAGTTTTGGGAGACTCCGATCCGGAACTCTATCCTTTGCAGAAAAAGGGACACTCCTTTGAATTTTTGCGTGAGATTGCACATCTGAGGTTCCGGACCAACACTTTTGGTGCTGTCTTCCGCATCAGGCATGCCCTGGCATACGCCATACACAAATACTACAATGATAAGGGATTCTTTTATCTGCATACCCCCATTATCACCGCTTCAGATGCGGAAGGGGCGGGAGCCATGTTTAAGGTCACTACCCTGGATCTGGATCAAACCCCTAAAACCGAAGAGGGGAAGGTAGATTTTAGCCAGGACTTTTTCGGACGACCCACCAATCTTACCGTTTCCGGTCAGCTGGAGGGTGAACTGGGAGCCCTGGCACTGTCGTCCATTTACACTTTTGGCCCCACATTTCGTGCCGAAAACTCCAATACCCCCCGCCATGTGGCAGAATTCTGGATGATAGAGCCTGAAATGGCGTTTTATGATATCCACGATAACATGGACCTGGCAGAAGATTTCCTGAAATATCTGATCAGGTATACCATGGATCACTGCCAGGATGATCTGGAGTTTTTGAATAAGATGCTTGATAAAGGACTGCTGGAGCGCCTGCAATTTGTCCTGGAACAATCCTTTGAAAGAAAGACTTACACGGAGGCAGTTGAGATCCTGAAGAAGGCAGACAAGAAGTTCGAGTTTCCTGTGGAATGGGGACTGGATCTCCAGGCCGAGCATGAAAGGTACCTGGTTGAGGAGTATTATAAGAAACCGGTGATACTGACCGATTATCCCAGGGATATCAAGGCCTTTTACATGAAGCAGAACGATGACGGACTGACCGTCAGGGCCATGGATGTACTTTTTCCTCAGATTGGGGAGATCATCGGAGGTTCACAAAGAGAGGAGGAGCTGGAAAAACTGCAACGCAGGATGAAAGAGATGGATATTCCTGAAGATGAATTGTGGTGGTATCTGGAAACTCGTAAATTTGGAACAGTTGAACACAGTGGATTTGGATTAGGATTTGAACGCTTAATTATGTTTATTACAGGTATGAGTAACATCAGGGATGTCATTCCATTCCCCCGCACCCCCAGGAGTGCAGAGTTTTAATTAGGGAACTATGCTTAAACAGAGGCTTCAGCAGAAATTACTTCAAAAGCTGTCTCCGCAGCAGATCCAGATGATCAAACTCCTGGAGATTCCTGCTATTCAGCTGGAGCAGAGGATTAAAAAGGAACTGGAGGAGAATCCGGTTCTGGAAGAGGGCGCCGAGGAGATGGAGTATAACGAGCAGGAGGAGCCCAAAGAGGAGCAGACTGCTGATCAGCTGGAAGAGTTTTCGCTGGAAGACTATATGCAGGATGATGATATACCCAGCTACAGGCTGAATGCTCAGAACTATTCCGCTGATGAAAAACGGGAAGAAATTCCATTTTCGCTGGGCAACACCTTTCGTGAACAGCTGAAAAGTCAGCTGGGATTAAGAAAGCTCACGGAGGAGCAGGAGGTGCTGGCCGAGTATATCCTTGGCAATATTGACGATGATGGCTACCTGCGCCGGGAACTGGAGGCCATAGCGGATGATCTGGCCTTCTCGCTGGGTCTGGAAACTAATTATGAATCGCTGTATAAAGTTCTGATGATCATACAGGAATTGGATCCTGCCGGTGTTGGTGCCAGGAGTCTGCAGGAGTGTCTTTTACTCCAGATCAGAAGAAAGGATCTGGAGCAGCCGGTGATAAAACTGGCACACTCCATCCTGAAAAATAATTTTGAGGAGTTTACCAATAAGCACTACGATAAGATCATTCAGCGCCTCAATATCTATGAGGGGGAGCTGAAGATGGCCCTGGAGGAGATCTTAAAGCTAAATCCCAAACCGGGTGGGGCTATGGGCGATTCTCAGTCAAAATCCTTCCATCACATTGTCCCCGATTTTATTCTTGAAGAGAATGAGGGGAACCTTCTTTTGTATCTGAATTCATCAAATGTTCCCGAACTAAGGCTTAGCCGGACCTATTCGGATATGTTTGAAAGCTACAATGCCAATAAATCTTCGGCCAGTAAAGATGAAAAGAATGCCATCACTTTCGTAAAACAGAAGCTGGATTCAGCCAGATGGTTTATTGATGCGATCCGGCAGAGGCAGAATACCATGTTGCTAACCATGAATGCCATTCTGGAGTATCAGAAAGACTATTTTATTGAAGGCGATGAGACCAGGATGCGTCCGATGATTCTGAAAGATATTGCCGATATGACCAATCTGGATATCTCCACCATATCCAGGGTAGTGAACAGCAAATACATCCAGACTCATTTTGGCATTTTCGCTCTGAAATATTTCTTTTCGGAAGGGATGCAAACCGACAGCGGTGAAGAAGTTTCCACCAGGGAGATTAAAAAGATCCTGCAGGAATGTATCGAGAATGAGGATAAAAGAAAGCCTTTGACAGACGACCGGCTGATGGGAATCCTGAATGAGAAGGGATATCAGATAGCCCGCCGGACAGTGGCCAAATACAGGGAGCAACTGGGAGTACCGGTAGCCCGTTTAAGAAAAGAGCTTTAAGGGAGGATATGAAGAAAGCAGCTCCACTTATCTCCTATCTGTTGCATCCCTTACTTATGCCCACCCTGGGGCTGTTAATCATACTGAACTCGGGAACCTATCTCTCTTTGCTTGATCCTGCAGCCAAGCGTGCCATTGTATATGTGCTGGTGCTGGGAACGCTGGTTTTCCCTTTAATGATGCTTCCGGTTCTTCACTACAGGAACCTGCTGACGAAAAATGGGGAGATCCCCGCCAGGGAGGAGCAACTTGTTCCTCAGATCATCATCCTGATACTCTATATCATTACTTTTGTCTATTTCAAAAGGCTTCCCCTGAGCCAGGTTATTGATGCCTATGTTCTGTCGGTGACAGGCACTTTTTTTATAGTCCTGGCCCTGAATCTTAAATTCAGAGTATCTGTTTATACGGCAGCACCGGGGGGCTTGACAGGATTGATTATTGCGCTGATTTATATGTATGAGACTCCCCTGGAGGGACTGCTTATGCTTTCACTCCTGGCAGCGGGATTATCGGGCAGCTCGAGGCTGGCGCAGGGGACTCACTGGAGTGCCGTGCTATCAGGATTTCTTGTGGGCCTGGCTGTGGTACTGGGGACTATTCTTCTGTATTAATCCCCGGGTCTTTGTTAATCTCGTCCAGCATTACATTCAGTTGAATCAGTACATCGCTGTAAACCTGGTCCAGAAGCTCCGGATCTCTGCTGTAGACAAACATGGTGGTATCGAACTTCTGGCGGGATATCTGGTGTTTCTCCAGGATTGGAGTAAGTATATCGATACTGTCCACGTCATACCTTCTGTGAAATTTGCGGTCGTTGGATAAACCATCGGCCAGATGAATATCCACCAAAACACTTACAAGTACCTTCCGGTCGACGAATTCGTCCCCGGTGATTTTTTGCTTCTTCTGGCATGCAGTAAAACTGAACAGCATAAAAACCAAAAGGAACAATGGATACAGCTTGCGGCCCGACATTACTTGATATCATTAAAACGGTAACCAATCATGATTTCATGGGATCCGGTCTGGTATTTCCTTATGGCGGATATCCCAATATCATAGGCATAGCCAAAGAAAAGCGTTTCATCGAAGCTGTAACCCACCATGATGCCGATGGCATCCTGAAAGCGGTAGGATACAGCTCCCCAGAGCATACGCTGCCATTCGACTCTCCCTGTAAGGTCGAAGGTAAATTCTTTGGGAGCAGTTCCCTTGATCATCAGCGAGGGCTCTATAAGCCAGTCTTCCTGCACCCGGAAGCGGTAAGCCCCAATCAGGTTTATATGTGATTTCAGGCGGTTTAGACCCTTTATATTATCAAAGATCTTGATGCTGTTGTTCAGAAGCTGGGCCACTGAAAGTCCCACGTAAAACTGTTCCGCGTAGAGATAGAGACCGAGTCCGGCATCGGGCAGGTAATTGGTGCTGACCAGATTCAGGATACTGGGGTCAGAAACATCGGCCGGATTCAGCTGAGTTCCATCGATGCGATACTGCATAATACTGGCAGACAGCCCCATAGAGAGCCTGATATCGCTGGTAACGGCAATATTATAAGCATAGGAACCCGTAATCCCTGCCCGGCTGGTGGGCCCTGTGACATCGCTGTAAATATATCCTCCATAACCCATATCCAGGTTGTCATGCGGACCATAAAAACCGATGGAGTTGGTCATGGGAGGATCCATGAGCCCCACCCACTGAAACCTGTGATTGGTCCTGATCTGATAATAATCAAAGACTCCGGCAATGGCCGGGTTGATTACAAAATCATTAAACATATACTGGGTATAATGGGGCATTTGTTGTGCCGAAACTCCGGTCGACCCTGCAATGACTGTGAATAATATAATGGATGTAACCCGTCTCATGCTACCTGATTATTGTTACGTTACCTGAAATCGGTTCGGCACCCGGGTAGGGGACAATGATATAATAGTAGGTCCCTAAAGGCGCCTCTTTCCCCCGGACTGTACCGTCCCACTCGTTTCCACTTCCATATCCCACGGTGGAGAAGATTTGATCTCCCCACCTGCTATACACCTCTACCAGCATCTCCGGAAAACGTTCGGAATTTCTGATTTCAAAATATTCATTAATGCCATCGCCATTGGGCGAGAAGACGTTATAAGCCTGGATATCTTCGATCACATCCACAAATACCGAGGCTGCCTCCTCACAGCCGTAAGCGTTCAGGGCAAAAACATAATACCTGGTTGGTACGAGGGGTGTGGCCACGGGATTGGATACCGAAGCGTTGTCCAGTCCGGTAGCTGGTTCCCATCTGTACTGTTCAAAGGGTCCGCCTGCAGCTTCCAAATGGATGGACTGACCTTTGATGACAAAGGTATCCGGAGTTACATCCAGACCGGTTAAGGGATGGAGGTTCACCCAGACCGTATCGGTGTTGTAGCACCCATAAGAGCTGGCAGTTTCGGTGATGGTTAACACAAAGGGGGTTGATTCTGTCATTCCACCAGCCACCGGATCAAGAAGGGCCGGGTCGGTAAGGTAGGAACCCGGAGCCCAGGAGGGTACTCCGTTCCCGGCCCCCTGCAGCTGGACAGAGGCTCCGGAGCAGATGCTTACATCTTCCCCGGCATCCGCTGTTACGGTCACCTCACTGAAAACGCTGATCGTATCTGTAAGGGTACAGCCGGAACCATCTGTAATGAGCAGCCCGTATTCACCGGCCAGTATATTCAGGCGGTCTTCAGAAGTACTATCATCAGACCAAAGGAAGTCGAAGCCGCCGGATCCACCCGACACGCTGATCTCAATGGCACCTGTTTCACTAAAAACATTGCATTGAGCGGGAGTAATCGTGTAGTTTAACAAAATCTCAGCAGGTTCGTTGATGGTAACCGTACCCGTGAAGAGTTTACCTGCCTCATCCAGGGCCACCAGCTGGTAGGTCATATTGCCCGGCAGGTTCTCAAACAGTGGATCAGTTACAAAGCTTAAGCCCATATCGATGGAGTACTGTACAGCTCCCTCAGCATCCTGGGGCACAAATTCAATGGAACCATCGTTGGCTCCAAAACAGCTCAGGTGTGATATATTGACCAGCACGTCCAGTGGCGGGGTATCCAGGATCAGAACGATCTCTTCATAGGTACATCCGTCCTGGTCCCGGACAATCACCTGATAACTGGCCGGAGCCAGGCCGGAGTAGTCTGTTATATCACTGAAAGGACCGGCCAGGCCGTTGATGGAATATTCATAGGGCGCCGTCCCTCCGGAGATACCGGAGATGGAGATGGTTCCCGGATTCCCATAAGTGGCATCCGTTTTTATCACGGTGGCCAGCACAGGTGCCGGTTCGGAGATACTTGCGGATGCTGTAAGGAAACATCCGTTGGCATCCCGCATCCAGGTACTATAATCGCCGGCGCTTAAGCCGCTAAAGGTTCCGTCTGACTGGTAGGTGACTCCATCCAGGGAATATTCCAGTGGAGCGGTTCCCCCCGACCCGGTAACTTCCAGCTCTCCATTGGCATCCCCGTTGCAGGGAGTTACCGGAGAGCCAATGATATTGTCAATGGAAAGCGGGGGCGGGGCCAGGATCTCCACCGTGGTATCCAGGATGCAGGCATTATCATCAAACAGGCTAAGCAAATGGATTCCCCCGGGCAAATTTTGAAAATCTCCTGCAGAAACAGGGGGATCTCCGTTTAATGAATAAGTGATGGATCCCGTGCCACCGGCACCAGTAATGAGAATTCTTCCCTCGTTGCTGTCTGAACAGGAGGTGATATCCTCCTGGTCAAAGAAAGAAATTTGAATGGGTGCAGGTTCGGTAAGAACATTCAGATTACCGGGTATACTGCATCCGGTGGCATCCATAACGACGGTCTGGTAACTTCCCGGAGCCAGACCGGTAAAAAGACTGGAGGCAAAGAAGTCTGTTCCCCCGTTGATGGAGTAAGTATAGGGGCCAACTCCTCCGCTAACCCCGTTAATGGAGATCTCCCCTAGCAGGGCTCCATGGCACAGGTAAGTGCCGGTCTCACTCTGGATAAGGATCTCCGCCGGTTCCGGGAGGGTGATGGTATCGGTGACCGTGCACAGGTTGGCATCCCTGGTCCGGATGGTATAGAAGCCCGGAGCCAGTGGTCCGAAGTTATTGGCAGCCTGGTAGGTGCTGCCATCGCTGGAGTACTCATAGGGCCCGGATCCGCCTGCTGCGGCAACTGTTATCGTACCGTCGGCGGATCCGTAACAACTGATATCTGTTTTAACCAGGTCGACGGTCAGAAGCGGAGGTTCCGTAATAATGGCCAGATCCGGAAAACTGAAAGCACAACTGCTGGCATCGGTAATCACCAGGGAGTAGGTACCGGCCGGCAGGCCCACGGGGTCCTCCAGGCCGGAGGCACTGCCTCCCGAGCTGTTGGTCCAGTCAAAAATATAGGGAGCTAAGCCTCCGCTTACATCGATCTCTATGGACCCGCTTGCATCCCCGTGACAGAGGACATCCTGATGAGACACATAGGTGGCCGTTACAGAGGCCGGTTCAATGATGGTCTCCAGATTTGGAAAACTGACCATACATCCATTCCCATCGGTAATGCTTAAACTGTAGCTGCCGGCTTCCAGTCCGTTCAGATCCTCCGAGGCTGAAAGGAAGCCATTTGGCCCTGTCCAGGCAAAGAGATAGGGGGCCACCCCTCCTGTCACACTAATAGCAATAGCGCCATCGGTCAATCCTCCGCAGGAGATATCTGTTTTTACCGAGGCCACCTGGATTTCGGGCGATTCGGCAATGGTGGCAATATCGGTAAAGGGCACCACGCATGTGCCGGAATAGGTGACGGTGACACTATAGGCTCCTTCTTCCAGTCCAGAGATATCTTCGGTGTTGTCCATAAAGCCACCGGGGCCGGTCCAGGCAAAAGCATAGGGGGCTGTTCCACCGGAAACAGAAAGATTTATGGAGCCGTTCCCTGCTCCAAAACAGTCAATATCTCCCTGGGTGGTGGTGGCTGTAAGGGCTGGAGGGGCATCCACCGTCTGCGGGGACATTATTTCCACACACCCCAGGTTGTCGGTGACTTCCAGCACATAGGTCCCCGGTTCCAGGGCGGAGATATCTTCGCTGTTATCATTAAAGCCGTTGGGTCCGGTCCAGAGATAGGTGTAGCCTGGGATGCCCCCGGAAATGCTGGCATCAATGGCGCCATCATTGCTGGGCAAAGGCATTCCGCAGTTCAGGTCTGTGACAGAAAATAAAGCGGTGATAAGCGGATTTTCGTTGATAGTTACCAGATCGGGGAAATCCCGGGTGCAACCGTGATCATCGGAGATGCTCAGACTGTAATCTCCGGCCGCCAGGCCTGAGATATCCTCTGTGGTGGCAGTAAACCCGCCGGGACCGCTCCAGGAAAACAGGTAAGCGGGGGTGTCGCCAGCGGGGGTAATTTCAATAAGTCCTGTAGAGGCTCCAAAACAGTCTACCTGCCCAATCAAATCCACAGTCACATCCAGCTGGGCAGGTTCTTCGATGGTAACAATATCCGGGTAAGTAAGCACACAGGAGTTGTTATCGGTAATGGTCAGGGTGTAACTATCGGCGGGAAGGTCGTCCGGGTCTTCGGCGTTTGAACTGTGGCTGCTTGAAGCCCCGAGCCATTCAAAGGTATACGGGGCCGTTCCCCCCGAGGGTGTTATCCGGATCTGCCCGTCGTTGCCACCGAAGCAGGAAACGTCGGTGCTTCCGTCCACGGTCATGCTGATGGGGGAGGGTTCGGTAATGGCCAGCACATCGGGGAATGCCACTACACAACTATGATCATCTGATATGGTCACCGAATATACATCGGCCGGCATGGTCGTGGGGTCTTCTTCAGAGGAAGAATAGGGGGTGGTGGAGCCTGACCATACAAAAGTATACGGGGCCGATCCTCCGGTCACAGTGATCTGTGCGGAACCGTCATTATCCCCGTTGCAGGAAACGGGGATCGTGGAATTCACAAGAACGGCCAGTGGATCCGGTTGGCTGATAGTCACAAAAGCAGGGAGGTCCCGGTAGCATCCACTTACATCCGTGACAGTAAGGCTGTAAGTGTCTGCAGGAAGGTTAAGCGGGTCCTCATCCGTGGATACCGGTCCGCTCACCTCGCCAACCCATGCATAGGTATATCCTCCGGCACCTCCGCTGGTGCTCAGGGATATGGTGCCATCGCTGCCGCCGTTGCAGCTTACATCAGTTGTTCCATCCAGGACCGGATTGATCTGAGTAGGCTGACCCACCGTATAGGGTCCCAAAGCGGAGGAACAGCCGTTTCCATCTGTTATGGTTACAAAATAGTCACCTGCTTCCACCAGGGAGATATCTTCGTCTGTGGAGGTGTAGCCCGAGGGTCCGGTCCATGCATACGTATATCCGGTGCCTGTTCCCGAGGGGGTACCCCCGGTGGGGGTGATTGAAACGGATCCGGTAAAGGCACCAAAGCAGCCGGCATCGGTGATGTTGTCCAGGGTGGCTAAGACCTGATCGGGATTGATGATGGTGAGCGGGGGAGTTATATCCGTGGATGGACAGCCTCCTGCATCGCTTGCTGTAACTGTATAATCTCCTCCCGGGAGACTGGTAAAAACGCCGGTGCTGTTAGATCCGTTAACGGGTCCGGCCAGTATAAAGGTAAAACTCCCCGATTCGCCGGTCGCAGTTACTGTTATGTTTCCATCGTTGGCATTGTTGCAGCTGATGTCGGTGGAGGTGTAAGAAGTAATAAGCATGGGATCGGGACCGTCAACGCTGGCGGTATAATAGGCCGGATTACCCAGATTGTCCAGGACGGCAATCAGGTAAAAGTTAAATTTTCTTCGGCCAACCGAAGTAATAGAGGTGCTGTTTGTGGGACCACCAAAATCGACCGGGAATCCCCCGCCTTCATATATATACCATGTGAAGGGGGCAACTCCGCCTGAAATGTCGAATGAGATCGTTCCGTCAGTCCCATCTGAACAGGTGGTTGGAGTGGAGCTGACATTGATGATGGACAGCACCTGTGCCGGTAGAAAAGTAGCTGAAGCTGACAGAGTCAGAGTCAGTAGAATCATATATCGGAATGCTTTCATATGGCCTCAAATTCATGCAGTACCCCACTAGAACAGGAATATCCCGTCATTGGTTGCAGACAATAATGTACATTGCTTGCAGCTTGACATAAAATTAGAGCTTCTGAGAATAAGAGAGATGCAAAGTTTTAAACAATAGTACCCTTTTCGACAGCTGCAAGGTATTTTTTTGAGATCTGCTGCACAGGGTACCTGGCAGCGATCAGGCCGATGATTAACACCGTTATCCAGATAAGACCAATGTCAAGCAATTCAATTTGAACCGGATAGGCATCAATAATAAAGGATCCGTTTCCGGTAAGTTTAATCACGCCAAAGTGTTGCTGGATCCAGCTGATGGCCGTTCCCAGGAAAATACCGCTTACACTGCCAAGCACAGAAATGAGCCAGCCTTCTACCAGGAAAATCCGTTTGATCAGCTTCTTGCCAGCTCCCATGTTACGAAGCGCAAGGATATCCTTTTTCTTGTCAATGATCAGCATGGAAAGGGAGCCTATGATATTAAAGGAGGCGATGATCAGAATAAAGGTCAGTATCAGGAAGATAGCCCATTTCTCTGATCTCATCACCTTATAGAACAGCTCATTTTGCTGTTCCCTGTTTTTAACGTGGAAGTTCGTCCCCAGGATGGTCATGATCTCTTTTTGGACCTCTTCAACAGGGAAATCCGGGTCCAGCTTTACTTCCAGATGTGTGACCTCTCCCTGATAGGAGAGCAGTTCCCTCACATAGTCGATGGGACAAATGATATACCTGGAATCGAAGTCTTGTTCGATGGCAAATATTCCGGAAGGGTAAATGAAATTCCTGCGGATCGACTCCTCGGGTTGGGACATATTGATCCGTGCTTTCCGGTCGATGGTATAGATAAAGAGGGGATCAATAAAACTGAGTCCGATCCCCAGGTTGATAGCCACCCCCTGGCCTACCACTGCGTATGACCTGTTCTGGTCTTTCAGTTTCATCTCCCCGTCATAAATCATGGAATCCAGTCCGGAGACATCCCTGAAGGCTTCATCCACCCCTTTGACCGTGGCAATATGCTGTCTGTCGTTGTACAGCAGCAGTACGTTTTCCTCCAGTACTTCAGAGAGTGCGACAACTCCGGGATGTGAGCGGATAGCCTGCATATTTTTGGGATCGGGTTCGAAGGTCTTGCCCTTGACGGCCGAAATCTTAATTTCCGGGTCAAAGGTATTATAAAGCGATTTTACGATGGAATCAAAACCGTTGAACACTGAAAGAACGATGACCAGGGCCATGGTGCCGGTGGTTATGCCCAGTACGGAAATACCGGAAATGATATTGATGGCATTCTGGGACTTTTTTCCCAGCAGGTAGCGCCTTGCTATGTAAAAGGAGAGCTTCACTTTTTACATTTCACGATCAGTCCGGTGCCCGTGTGGTGTTCTCCCCTTACATCGGCCATGTTCAGCAGATAGCAAAAGGGATAAACGAACAGATAGTATAATGGAAGCACCATCAGGAAGAGTTTACTGAAATTGGCCAGCAAAATGGGATACTTCATAGAGAGTTTCCAGGAGATTTTACCGGGTTTGCCATAAGAGTAGTTGATCTGAATATTGGAAAAACCGGCTTCTCTGAGTTTTTCCTCGATCTCCTGCACCCCATATCCATCCCTGACATGTTCGTCGATAAAGGATTCATCATGTTCGTGATGTACATCCGATCCGCCCTGGTCCGAAGGGGTAGAGATCAGCAGCACACCTCCTTCTTTTAAGCCCCTGTATATATGCCTGAATACGCTACGATCATCTTCAATATGCTCCATGACATCCACAGAGAGTACCAGGTCCCACTCTTCATTTACTTCCAGCTTTGTCAGATCCGCATGTCTGAACCTTACCTTATCGCTACGATGGATGGCAGAGAAAAAGTGATTGCAGTCGTTCACCTGTTCCTGTTTGATATCCAGGCCGGTGATCCTGGCATCGGGATAGCGCTTGGACAGATCATAGACATACTGTCCAAACCCTGATCCCGCATCTGCAATCTCTACAGGATGGAATCCCTCCCCATTCAGTTTTTTTAATTCACGGCGAATATGCCAGGAGCGTAAGAGGAGCAGGTCCAGCAGCCTGTAAAAAAACTTCCTTAACCGGGGGGTCCGGTTAAATACTCTGCCCAGGCTGTGCTTGATGGGATCGTATTGCATTAATCATCTTTTAAAAGGCCATCGATCCGGTCGATGTAATCCAGGGAGTCATCCAGGAAATAGGAGAACTCCGGAATGTGCCTTAACTGGCTCCGAAGCTTTCTGCCCAGTTGACTGCGGACCATTCCCGCTTTTTCAGAGATTGCCCGAACAGCCTTATCCGCTTCTTCAGCCGGGAAGATGCTCAAATAAACTTTTGCTACTCCCAGATCCGGGCTGATCCGGACCACGGTGACCGTAACCATCTTTCCTCCGGTAATTTCAGGACCCTGTCTCTGGAAATATTCACCAAGTTCTTTTTGAAGCAACCTGGATACTTTATGCTGGCGGGTAGTGGTCATGGGGGCAAAAGTACGTTTTTTCAAGAACATTTTATAGTTTTGCACGATGGACACAGTATTAAGCGGGATCCGGTCTACCGGGAAACTTCACCTGGGGAATTATTTTGGTGCGATAAAGAATTTTGTAAAGATGCAGCACCAGAACAGGTGCTTCTTTTTTGTGGCTGATTATCATGCCCTGACCACACATCCCAAACCGGAAAACCTGCATCACAATATCCGGACCGTTGTTTCGGAATACCTGGCAGCCGGGCTGGATCCGGAGGTGGCCACCCTCTATATCCAGAGCGATGTCCCGGAGATCATGGAACTCTACCTCCTTCTCAGCATGAATGCCTATGTGGGTGAGCTGGAACGTACCACGACCTTTAAGGAAAAGATCCGCAGGCAACCGGAAAATGTGAATGCGGGATTACTTACTTACCCCGTCCTGATGGCTGCGGATATCCTCATACATAATTCAGACAAGGTGCCTGTGGGCAAGGACCAGGAACAGAACCTGGAAATGGCACGAAAGTTTGCCAAGCGCTTTAATCATATGTATGAGGTGGAATATTTCACACTGCCGCAACCCTATAATTTCGGGGAAGAGCTGATCAAGGTGCCCGGACTGGACGGGACCGGCAAGATGGGGAAAAGTGAGGGGAACGGGATCTACCTGGCGGATGAACCCGCAGAGATTCGCAAAAAGGTCATGCGGGCAGTCACCGATGCCGGACCTCAGAAACCCAATTCACCTATGACTGAACCGGTAGCCAACCTGTTTTACCTGCTTGAGCTCCTGTCCACCCCGGATGTGGTGAAGCATTTCCGGGAAACCTACCTGGATTGCAGCATCCGTTACGGGGACCTGAAAAAGCAGCTGGCTGAAGATATCATCACTTTTACCAGTCCGATCCGGGAACGGATCCATGAAATTTACAACGATGATGACTATCTGCGGAAAGTGGTGAGGATGGGAGCCGAGAAAGCCCGGGAAAGTGCATCCGGAACCCTGCGGGACGTGCGGGAGATTATCGGATATAAGCCCTTTTAGGGCATACCCCTTCGTATATACCGCCTCCCCGCTTAAAATCTTCACTGCGTGAATATTTATAGGCGATATCAGCAGCATATACTTCGGGATATCTTTGAGAATAGGCCTCTTTAGGGAATACCCCTTCGATAACATATACTTCGGGTAAATGGCGGATTAGAGTCTGAGGAGGACTATTTTACCCTCCCCTTCCAGGTGAAGTTCGTCTCCCCTGGCGTAATATCCAGTCATTTTTGGAAGCAGGAGAGAAAGATCCTCGGCAAACTCGGAATCACAGCAGATTTTTGTGCAAGCCATTGCCAGAATCTCCACACGTCCTATCTCCGGAATATCGTATGAGCCAAAGCAGGTATTTACATCCAGTCTCAGATTATAAGTTTCATCGCTGACAAATTGAAGAATATAGTTGCTATCTGTACCTGTAAAGGTAAATTGCCCGCTTTTCCGGATCTTTTCTACTTTCCAGGCATTCTCCCTCAGGTCCATATCTATATCCTCTTTCTGACAGGATGATCCCACTAATCCGGAAAGGAGCAAAAAGAGCAGAATTTTCAATTTTTCCATGTTTTATAGGCTCGTTTATACTCAGGATGTGTATATGGGACAGATGGTTGCCAACAGGGCTATATAAAAAGTAAAAGTCCGCCTGTGGAGACGGACCTGGCCCCGAAGTTGTCAGGGAATATGTTGGATGAACTGTCGCTTTATATAAAACAAAGAGCGTGCCAAACTATTTAAAGGGTCCAGTCAATCGCTGTTTTACCCTGTTGTTCTAGGTAGGCGTTGGTCTGCGAAAAGTGCCGGCAATCAAAAAACCCGTTATATGCCGACAGGGGGGATGGATGGGCGGCTTTCAGGATCAGGTGCTTATTGCTGTCAATCAGGGACTCCTTGGCCTGGGCAAAGCGGCCCCAGAGCAGGAAGACCACGCCGCTCTTTTCCTGAGAAACAAGCTCAATCACCCGGTTTGTGAAGGTTTCCCAGCCTTTTTTCTGATGTGAGCCTGCCTGGCTGTCGCGTACTGTCAGGGTGGCATTGATCAGGAGTACCCCCTGGCCGGCCCATTTTTCCAGATTCCCGTGAACCGGTACCGGAATCCCCAGATCCGAATGCAGTTCTTTAAAAATATTCATCAGCGACGGGGGTTGGGGAATCCCGTGGGGAACCGAAAAGCAGAGCCCGTGCGCCTGGCCTTTGCCATGATAGGGATCCTGTCCCAGGATAACCACCTTGACCTCTTCGAAAGGAGTGCGCTGAAAGGCATTAAAAATCAGCTTTCTCGGGGGGTAGAGGGTGTACTTTTTTTTCTCTTCCAGCAAGAACTCCTTAAGCGTTCTGAAATAGGGAGACTGGAACTGATCCATCAGGACCGATTTCCATCCCTCTTCAATGACCGGATCGATCTTTTCCATGCTATGAAAGTAAGTAAAGTGGAGGAGGCTTACAACGGTCTAAAGGGTAAAGCGGGCAGTAAGTATGAAATTGCGGCCCGGTGCACTCACCCCGGAAGCGTAAGGCTTATAAAACCGGTCCAGCAGGTTCTCCGCCGATAACAGGATATCCGTGTATCTCCCGGCCTCGAAACCAAACCTGAGATTGGCGGTCCACCAGGAAGGAAACCCATCCTCCATGGCCTCTCCTTCATTGTCCTCCCCAAAAGGAGAGAAGTCTTGGGCATATTTCCAGCCCTGGTACAGAACATAGGCATCTAAAAAAAAGCTGTTTTTCCGGTAGCTGAGCGAGGTCCGTCCAAAAAGGGGAGGAATATGTCCCAGCGGGACCTCATCGCTCAGGTTGTATCCCCGGGTATAATTGAGCGTCCCTTTCAGGCTGATTTGTTTATTCAGTCTGGCGGTCATCCCCAGGGACCCCCCGTAAATACAGGCTTCTCCCGCATTGTAATTGGCTGTTATCCGGTACAGATCACCATCATAATATAAGGAGTCCTCTCCGTTCAGCTGGTAGCCGGTCCGGACAATGGCCTCATCCAGGTAGCTGAAAAAACCTACCAACTGTATCTTCATATAATCTTCGATAAACCGGCTGATTCCGATTTCCGCATTATAGGTATACTCCGGTGAGAGATCCGGATTGGGAACAGTGACCAGGCCGTCCTTGGCCCTCACTTTGCCATAGTCGTCCACGTTTGGATTCCGGAATCCCGTTGATAAAATCGCATTCACCTGCCAGCGGTCAGAGGGGGCGTAGACCATGCCCGCACTTCCGGAAAGAGCACCGTGGTCCATGCTTATCTGGTCGTATGGTAGCAGGGGATTGGAAAACAGGGAATGCATGGCTCCCCAGTTATACCGGGAACCCAGGTTCAGGACCAGCTTATCGTTCATGATCCATTTATAGCTGGCATAGGCAGAGGAGCTCCAGGTCCGGCTGCCCCCCTCGGGATAGCGGGTTTGCGCCGCCTGTCGGTCACCCGTGAGGGTATTCTCATACCAGGCTTCTGATACAAGCAGATTGTGATGAAAATCAGCTCCATAGTGCAGCTTATGACGGGCTCCCCAGATCTTCACCAGGTCCAGGTTCAGGCCAAAAACCATCACATCTTCCTGCTGTACCAGGAGTTCCTCTTTCCTGAACTGGCGGGAATAGCGATCTTCATCGATTTTTTGAAAGGAAGCCAGGGTCGTCATATTGGTGAAGAGGCGCTTGTCTTTCTTCAGCACATTTTTAAGGGATACCAGGAATCTGTTCTGAGGGCCATAATAGTATTCCGCGTATTTCAGTTCCTCACCACTGTAATCGTTTAATTGGTCCAGCCGGTCAATATCCGAGGAGCTTGAATATTGCATATTCAGGATCCAGTCCACATACTGAGAGGGGGTATACCTGATTTTTTGCAGGATATCCAGCTGGCGGTAAGCAGTGTTTTTCTGGATCAGAGGGTTTTGATTGGCAAAGATTGAATCCGTCCCGTTTACCTGGTCGACGTAGTGCATGACTTTCCCCCAGTCACCCAGGTCCGGACTCCTCCGGCCACCCATCCGGATATCGCCCAGGTCCTTGATGGTGATGCTGCTTAGTGCGGCCCAACGCTTTCTGCCGGCTGAAAAGTCCAGGTGCCCTGTTTTAGCCTCCATGGCAGAGGCATATTGCATGTAGGCTCCGGCATTGAACCGGGTGGTACTGTCTGTGCCCAAGCCGGGATCCTTTGTATAATAGTGAATGACTCCTCCGAGGGCATCACTGCCATACATAATGGAGGTGGGCCCGAAAATGACCTCTGTTCGCTCAAGGATGGAGTGATCGATGGTGATCGAGTTCTGAAGATGCCCGTTGCGGTAAATGGCATTGTTTAATCTTACCCCATCTACCACAAGGAGTATCTTATTGGCCTCAAATCCTCTTAGAATTGGGCTTCCTCCACCTCCCTGGGTTTTCTGGATCGCTATATTTCCGGTTTCCTGAAGGATCTCAGCCGAGGTGAGTCCGGAGGACTCCTTCAGAACCTGGTCTTCCAGTATATCCACCATATAGGGAATGACCAGGCTGCTCTCCCGGTATTTGGAAGCAGATATGACATATTCATCAATCTGGATCCTTTTTCTTTGCAGGACTATCTGGTTCACGCCTGATAAATCTTCACGGCTGCATCTTTTTGAGAGATACGAGGGATGCTGGAAGATCAGGCTGTCATTGGCCTGGAATATGGATAGTTCTATCGTACCCAGAGAATCGCTGATGGTTGATCTTTCCCTGGTGGTGTTAAATACAGCCACGTTTTCTATGGGAGAACGATCGGAGGCGCCGGTTATACGTATCTGCTGTCCATTTACCTGGGAAACTGAAATTAAAATGCTTATAAAGAAGAGAGTACGATATATCATCCTATGAGAAAACATCCAATGCTGACACAAAAACTGTACCAATCTTACTGTTGGTAATTTTCCATCAATCCTGCCCCTGAAATTCCTATTTTTGATTTAAACTATAGCTGAATGCTCAAACGCTTTATATATGCCGGGCTGTTTGCGGTAGTCTGTCTGGGACTGGTCATCGTTTTTCTCGTAAAGCGCTTAGACAGAAAGGAGCCTGTCGAAGTGCAGAAAGCCGTTCCGGAAAATGCGATTCTCTTCATTGAGGATATCGATTACAGATACCTCACGGAGACTTATCTGCCAGGAAGCCGGACATGGATCGATTTTGTCAATCTCATTCACCGGAGTGAGCTTGATTCTATAGTGAATACAGCTCTGGGGGAGATTCGTTCCTCCGGGTCGCTGAATGAGCTCCTGTTAAATAAGGGTTTAAGCCTCTCCCTCCATAAGGTGGGCAAAGACCAGCTTGTTCCCTTGTTGTTCCTCGATTATTCATCTTCCCACAGCGATAATGATTTTGAACATTTGATGCTGGCGCTTTTTGAAAAGAGGACCATGATGAATGAAAGAAAATATGAGACGGAGGTAGTTTATGATGTATCGGGCGAACCCGGGTTTGTACCCGGAAGATTCACCTTTACCTGCACGGAGGGATTGTGCCTGATCAGCTCCTCTTCCATGCTTGTGGAGGAGTCCATCCGAACCATCCATTCCGGCGTTAACCTGGCCTCGGCACCAGGCTTCCAAAGGGCGCAGGAGACAAAGGGCAAGTATGTGCACGCGAACTTCTATGTCAACTATAAAAAACTCAACGAGCTTTTACACCCCTTTGTTAAAGAGTCGGAGTGGCCAAAGCTGGATCTGCTATCCAGACTATCCTCCTGGGGCGAATTGGATCTGGATGTGAAACAAGAGTCCATGACGCTGAACGGAATGACTTATGCCGATCCCGGACAACCCATGTTCCTTGGAGCCTTCAGGGAGCAGTCACCGGTGAAGATGGAATTGCATAAGATGCTGCCCTCGGGAACAAGCTTTTTTCTCCATCTGGGAATAAGTAACAGGTTAAAGTTTAAGGATCAGGCCCTCTCTTTCTTGAATGGATTGGGCGAAGGCCCGGAAATTGAGTCAGAATCTGAACGAATCAGTCAGCAGTACGGAATAGATCCCCTGGACGACCTGTCCCGGATAGTGGCAGATGAAATGGCCTGGTTCGCTATTGAGGGAGTGACCCAAAAGCCGGAAGATGAGTTTCTGATTCTAGAAACCAGAAGCCGGGGCGAGACCGTGGATGTGGTGATGCACTGGGTTAGGCAGTACCTCAGGCTGCACTCGTTTGATATGGGCTCCCTGAGATCGGTATATCAACTGGACAAACAAACAAGTTTTAACATATACAAATTGCCGGATCCCTTTTTCAAGGAAAGCTCAGCCGGGCGGCTCTTCAATGAGTATTTTACTGTGTATGAAAACTACCTGATTTTTGGACCTTCCGCAGATGCACTCTCCAGGGTGATTTATCAGAATGTCCTGCATAAGACTTTCATCAGCGATCCTGTATTCAAGGAGATTTCAGACTATATGTCCAACCGCAGCAATGTCACGCTGTTTTTCAAACCTTACGCTTCTTTGGACTACAGAGAGGATATGTTGAATGATAAAATGAAAGACAGGCTGGAGAACATGAAACTCTTCATTCGCCGGATTCCGGGAGTTGTGGTGCAATTCAGTGCCGAAGGCGATCTTTTCTATCAAAGTGTCAGTTGTAAGTATACCTCTCAGATCAAAGAAAGGGCTCTGACTGTTTGGGAGAGTCTGATGGATACTGCTGTTGCAAGCAAACCGGCACTGGTTATCAATCATAATACCCTGGAAAAGGAGATATTTGTTCAGGATTTGTCCAATAAAGTCTATCTGATCAACGGGACCGGCAGGGTATTGTGGAAGCAAGCTCTTGAAGGCCCCATCCTGGGGAGTGCGCAACAGGTGGATTTTTACCGGAACGGGAAACTACAGTACCTGTTCAATACGGCCGGGAAGATTCATTTAATTGACCGGAACGGGAACTATGTGGAGCGCTACCCCATTTCGCTCAGATCCAATGCAACCAATCCCCTGGCAATTTTTGACTATGATAATAGCCGGAATTACCGTTTGTGTGTAGCTACAGAAGATCGAAAGATATATCTGTATGATATTGAAGGGAATATGATTACCGGCTGGAGGTTTGGAAAAACAGAATCGATGGTTACAGGCGAGATTCAACATTTTAGAATCGGAGATAAAGATTATATTGTGGCTCTTGATCAGAACCGTGCCTATTTTCTTGACAGGCAGGGAAGGGAAAGAATCCGCTTAAAGGAGAGAGTGGTTTTAACTCCACATAATCCGCTTGCCCTCGATATGAATATAAGAGAGGAGAGACCCAGATGGATCTCCACGGATACTTCCGGAAATGTGACAGCCATTTATCAGGATGGATCTGTTTCCGGTCTTCTATCCACAGAGCTGTCCCCGGATCATTTTTTTTCGATGGAAGATCTGACCTGGGACGGAGTACCCGAATATATTTTTGCAGATGGCAATGAACTGGATGTTGTCGGGCAGGATGGCAAGCGAGTGTTCAATTATAAGGTGAAGGAGCGCATAAACGATCGCCCCGATATCTATAAATTCTCTGCTTCGGATGTAAAAATCGGAATAAGCGATCGCTCCAGGAACAGAATATATCTGATCAATTCTGACGGTTCGCTTTATGAAGGATTTCCCCTGGAAGGTTCCACCAGGTACAGTATCGGGTATTTTAAGGGTTCAGAAAGTAGATTTAATCTGATTGTGGGAAGTGAAAATAATTTCCTTTACAATTATTCAATTGAGTAGTCATGATGAAAACCTTAATAAATGGTTTGAAATTCTTACTGCCTGGAGTCCTTTTTCTGACGGCCTGTCAGGAAGAGTATTTTCAGCTGGAGAAATTGTCCGATGAGATAGAGATTGAGACAGATCTGGTGGCTCCCCTGATACGCGGTTCCATGAACCTGGGTGATCTGGTAGCCAGGCTGGATTCCTCGGGATATTCCGGAGAGTTTGAAGACGGCCTTATCTATCTCAGCTATTCGGATACCCTGACCGAGGTGATGATAGATACGCTTGATCTGATGGTCGACGGTTTTTACAGCGAATTCTATCTGGATTTGGAGATTGGGGATGACCCCATATATATCGGCAGTTCCATAGGAGATACGGTGCATTTTCGGAAAAGCAAGTTCTTCGGATTCAAAACAACGGGAGAAAGCCGTTTGGATAGTGTATTGTTCAAGGGGGGCGAACTGGAGACTGTCATGGAAAGCAGTTTCCGGCATACCGGGTTCTTAACCATTAGCAGCGATTACATTAAAGACAGTGACGGCAATCCATATACCTATACCATAGAGATTAACGATGCAAGTGGGAACTTTACCTGGACAGAGATGCGCGACCTGGACGGCTTTTACCTGGAAACAGATCAGCAGGGAGATTCAAGTGTATTCCGGATGGATTATGACCTGGCTTTGATCAATAGCGGCAATCCCGTTAATCCGGGGGATTATTGCGATATCAACTCCAATTTCACGGATATGGGATTTTACAGGCTGTTTGGTTATGTGGATCCAGCAGAGCTGGTTACTGAGAGTGGAGTACTGGATATTCCTATCTTCGCTGATGTCCCTGAGCTGGCACATTTAAAAATTGCCGATCCGCGTATCACTATTTCGATTGAAAATTCACTGGGAATTCCCTTTGAACTGTCAGTTGACAGCGTCATTGCCACGGCGGAGGATGGCAGTACTGAAACACTGGAATTTTATGAAGGGCATCCTTTCATCATTCCTGCTCCGGACATGGATATGATCGGGGAGACCGTATACGGGGAGTATCATATCAACAAGCAGACTTCCAATTTTCAGGATCTGTTTAATTTAGCTCCGCATACCCTTTCTTACCGGGTGACCGGGAACATTGGTGCTCAAAATCAGTACCATTTTGTGCTGGATACCAGCAGGTTTATGGCAGAGGCGGAATTTGTACTGCCCCTGGATCTCAGTATTTCTGAATATGTCCTGGAAGATACATCAGAGTTTTCCTGGGGGGAGGAAGGCGTCGATACCTCCATGGTGAAAAATGTGGAGGTCTCTGTCTCGACCCTTAATGAGCTGCCTCTTCAGCTGGGACTTCAGGTTTACCTGCTGGATGGGTCATATACGGTTCTTGATTCCCTGTTCGATGGTACTCCGCCGCTGCTGTCTTCCTCCGAAGTGGACCAGGATGGCAAGCTGCTTCGTCCCAGTGAAAAGGATATACGTATCAGTTTTGATGCAGAGAGATTTGGAGTTCTGGAGCGAATCCGGTTTATGCGGGTCGAAGCACGAATAGTCAGTGCAGGATCCGGAGCTCAGTATGTAAAATTCTATTCTGATTATTCACTGGATTTTGAGATTTCTTTTTATGCCAATCTCCGGTTAAACAATAGGGAGCTATGAGGATTTTTAACAGGATAGCCATTTTTCTCGGTTTGATGCTGGGGTCCAGTTTGCTGTTAAATGCCCAGTCGGATAACTCGCTTTATTTCATGCGCGGGGTTCCACAGGCAAACAGGATTAATCCTGCAAGGCAGCCCGAATGCGGTTTCTATTTTGGGATTCCGGGAATTGCTCCCTTAAGTATGGAGCTCTCTTCAAGTTCGCTGGCCTATGACGATTTGATTTATCCGCATCCAACAGAGGATTCCCTGATTACCTTTCTTCATCCTTTGGGTGATCAGCAAGCCTTTCTGAAGCAGCTTAAACCATTGAACTATGTGCTTTCTGATGTGGGGACCTCGTTGTTTTCAATGGGATTTCGTACCGGTATCGGCTTCTTTTCATTGGATGTCACGACCAGGGTGGACGGGAATTTCTTCTATCCCGGCGACCTGGCGAAGCTTGTGCTGGAGGGTGCTGACGATGGTGAAGTTTACACGATGGATGGGACCGGGGTGGATCTGTCGGTTTTTGATGAGATCTCTCTGGGCTGGTCCGGAGCCATTGGTAATAACTGGCAGATCGGAATCCGGGGAAAGGCACTGTTTGGCCTGGGGAACCTGAGTGCAAGCAGTTCGGACCTGGCCGTTTCTACCTCTGAAGAGCTCTGGAACATTCGTTCAAACATGGTATTTAAAGCCTCCCTTCCCTTTGCGGAGGTGATTTATGATGAAGAAGGGATGATCGAAGACATTATTCTTGATGAGGATTTGGAAAACCTGGATCCGGGGACCATTGCCAGAACAGCCTTAAACAGGAAGAACTTTGGACTGGGCTTCGACCTGGGGATTGACTTCAGGCCCTCAGACCGCTGGTTGCTGAGTGCCAGCATCCTGGATCTCGGCTATATTCGCTGGACCGATGAGGTCCATGAGCTCAGCTATATGATTGATTATGACTTTACCAGCCAGGAAATCAATCCTTTACACTTAGATGATAATTTCACCTTCGATGATTGGCTGGATAGCACCTTCTCCCAGATTGGCGATTCTCTGGCCGGGGCATTAGAATTCACCCCCGGAGGGATTTACAGCCGGCGGCTGAATACGAAACTTTTCATCGGAGCTGCCTGGTTCCTTACCCCA
Source organism: Bacteroidales bacterium (assembly GCA_029210725.1). Lineage (NCBI taxonomy): Bacteria > Pseudomonadati > Bacteroidota > Bacteroidia > Bacteroidales > Bacteroidales bacterium. The sequence goes on from JARGFM010000002.1 coordinate 105,492, forward strand.
AATATTAATTTAGGATTGCTTTCCAGGACGGATGTTTTAAGGGAGGCAGTGGCGGAGCAGATTACTGCCTCAGCAAACATGCAGGCCGGACGTTTCCTCAGTTTCACACTTAGTTACTCCTATATCAATGACTATTATAAAAATTTCGGGGCCGGGATCTCATTAAACGCAGGCCCCCTGAATATTTATGTGATCTCCGACAATATTCTGAATGCGGTGTTCTGGCCACAGGAAGTCCGGTCGGCCAAGCTCTGGTTTGGGATGAATTTTGTTTTTGGATACAGGAAGTTTACTAAAGCGGACAGGGACAGGCCCCTGGTCTATTAGCTCCGGAATATGGCTAAGATCTCTTGATCTGCTTGGCCATATTGGTAGCAAAAACAAAATTGTTAAGTGCTTCATTATCTGTCTGCAGAATCTCCTTTCTGGAACCCTCCCAGCAAAGACATCCTTTGTAGATAAATATGACCTTATCACCGATCTCCAGAACCGAATTCATATCATGTGAATTTACGATGGTGGTCATCTGAAACTCTTCGGTTAGTTCCTTGATCAGGTTATCGATGACAATCCCGGTTTCAGGGTCCAGTCCCGAATTGGGTTCATCGCAAAGCAGATACCTGGGATTTAGAGTAATGGCGCGGGCAATAGCGACCCTTTTTTTCATCCCGCCGCTTAGTTCGGCGGGATACAATCCGTTGGAACCCGTTACTCTTACCCTTTCCAGGCAGAAATTGGCCCGGTCCAATTTCTCACTTCTGCTCTGTTGGGTGAACATATCGAGAGGAAAGAGAACATTCTCCTGCACAGTCAGGGAATCGAACAGGGCTGCTCCCTGAAAAAGGACTCCCATCTCTTTCCGGATAATTTGTCTGGATTGGATATCCAGGTGGCTGAATTTCTGTTGATTGTACCAGATCTCTCCCTCATCCACTTCAATCAGGCCGGCAATGGATTTCAGGAGTACAGTTTTCCCTGAACCACTTCGGCCAATGATGAGGTTACATTTCCCTTGTTCGAACCTGGCACTCACATTATTGAGCACATACTCCCCGTCATATTTTTTATACAGGCCTTTGACCTCAATCATGAAAGTATGGTTCTGGTTAGAATCAGGTTTGCAAGCAGAATCAGGATACTGCTCTGAACAACGGCCCGGGTACTGGCCCTTCCCACCTCTACGGCTCCGCCTTTCACATGATAGCCAAAATAGGAGGAAACAGAAGTGATAATAATGGCATAGAATACTGTTTTTGTAAGAGCGTAGCTTATATAATAGGGGTAGAAGGCATACTGAATGCCATAAATATAATCGTTTGCGGGCATTACTCCTCCCAGGATACATGAAAGATAGCCTCCGAAGAGGCCAACCATGATACTGAGCAGGCATAATATGGGGAAGAAGAGTACGGCGGCAATTATCCTGGGAAGAATCAGGTAGGAGGCTGAATTTATACCCATCACTTCCAGAGCATCAATTTGTTCGGTTATCCGCATCATTCCCAGTTCGGAAGCAATACTTGAACCCACTTTCCCGGCCAGGATCAGTGCTACCATGGTGGAGGAAAATTCAAGCAGAAGAGAATCCCTTACGGTCACTCCTACCAGGTACTTGGGGAGGAGAGGATTCTCAATGTTGAAATTGGTTTGAATAGTAATCACGGCCCCCACAAAAAGGGAGATGACCACCACGATGGGAAAGGAGTTGATGCCCACCTTTTCTATCTCCCTCATTGTTTGGCGATACAGGATCGAGTGTTTTTCAGGCCGGCTAAAGGTCCTTACCATCAGATTAAAGTAAGATCCGATATTTGAAAGCAATTTCATGCACTCATGACAATTTCATGTAATATATTAATTATTGTATAAAACATCCCGGAGTGTATGGACGATTCCTTAAAAAGCGACTATATTTAATGTAAATCGATTCAAAGCATGGATAAGAATTACTATTGTATCATAATGGCGGGGGGTATTGGCAGCCGTTTCTGGCCCTTAAGTAAAACAGAACGGCCCAAGCAATTCCTGGATATTCTCGGGACCGGGCGAACCCTGCTGCAACAAACTTACGACCGCTTTCTCCGGATTATGCCTGCCGATCATATTTTTGTAGTCAGTAACCTGGAATACCAGGAGATCATTGCCGGTCAGCTCCCTGAATTACCAGAAGAGAATATACTCCTGGAACCCTTACGTCGCAACACGGCTCCATGCATTGATTATGCCAATTTCAGGATTTCCAGGAAAGATCCCAATGCCAGAATTGTGGTAGCACCTTCCGATCACCTGATTATGAAGGAGGACGTATTTCTTCAATCCGTGAAGCAGGGACTTGAGTTTGTATCCTCCAATGATGCATTGCTGACCCTGGGAATCGTTCCCAGCAGGCCGGAAACCGGTTACGGATATATCCAGTCGGTAGAGAAGCAGGTAAAGGGATATGAGACCCTGGCTCTGAGAAAGGTGAAAACCTTCACCGAAAAACCGGATCTGAAACTGGCCCGGGTATTTCTGGACAGTGGCGACTTTTACTGGAATGCCGGTATCTTTTTCTGGTCACTGGAGACCATTATGGACTCTTTCCAGATGTTTCTTCCGGAGGTTCATTCCCTGTTCAAGGAGGGTGAAGAGCTGTATGGGACAGAGAATGAAAAAGGTTTTATCCATGAAACCTATGGGAAGTGCCGGAATATCAGTATCGATTATGGAATTATGGAGAAAGCCGATAATGTTTATGTGTTGATTTCTGATTTTGGATGGTCGGATCTGGGTACCTGGGGATCCCTGTATGAACAGCTGCAAAAGGATGAGAATGAGAATTCAGTAACAGGCAAGCATGTCTTTATGTACGAATCCACCGGAACCCTGGTGAATGTCCAGGATGATATGCTGGTAGTCCTGCAGGGCCTGCAGGACTATATAGTCGTACAAAATGAGAAAATCATCCTGGTATGTAAGCGTGAAGATGAACAGAAGATCAAACAGTACCTGACCGATATCAAGACGGAAATCGGGGATGGCATGATTTAACTCCGTATACTCCTGTGCGGGGAGAGTCAATCCCTAGTATTCCCAGAGGTCATGTTCCATAATGAACAGGTCATTCTTGATCCGTTCAGCTTCAAGCAGAACATCCTGCCCCAGCTTATAGTCGGTTAGCATACGGTTTCCAAATACGTTGGATTCGGCAATAATGGTGCTAGAGAACCGACGTTGCATAAAAAGGTCGTCAAATGACATGGCCTGGGCATCGTTCTTCGGATTGTAAACCGAATGAGTGGCAAACAGCCTGCGGCATTGCGGGAAATGTACCACGAAAGGGATCATAGGTCTCGGGGAAGGCAAGGGCTGGTTGAATTCGTCAAAGTACTCATAAAAAACCGGTGCCAGAGCCACAATTCGGACATTCATGGTGGAATGTTGCTTATCGAAATACCATTGCTCCTGAAGCTGGATTTGCAGGATATTGCTGGTACCCTGACCGACCCTTTCAAAATTGCCTTCATTGTCATAAATGGTATCACCACCTGAGCGGCGATATATCTCTTCCAGATTGGTGACAATGGAGAAGGGATCTTTCCAGCCGGCTATCACATTGAACTCATAAGGAGTAATCTCCTCAGATTTGATACCCTCCATCAGGAGTCCAAAGAGGCTGTACCTCTCGCCATCGCTCATGGTTCCCTCCAGGGGATATCGCAAGGGCATGTTTTGCCGGTGCCTCAGGTCAATGGTTCTCCAGACGTCCTTGGCCCAGGCCACGTCTGCTTCGCGAATGTAGCTGTAGGGCACAGGTTTCTTTTCAGGAATAATGGTTTCCGCTTTGTATACATCCGTGGACGGAGTATAGGCGGTGATTACCGGTGCATTTCCCGGAGTGACGGATGTATTGACATTCTGGGCGCTTAAGGACGTGGTCCATATGGCCAGAGTAGCTGCTCCAATGATATACCTTCTTGCCTTCATATTATCGAACTGTTATGGTAATACTATTGAGATTTCTAATGACACCGTCGGGCCCGGAAGCCTTGATTTTTTCAATCATAACCCGCTGACCGGATCTGAGCTGACGGAATAATTCTTTCTGCTGAGAAGTGAAACGATCGTTAGAGGAGGGCATGGAACTCCAGATTCCTCCGGAACCCATGAAAGCGACCTCAAAGGATTCAACTTTGTAGTCCACTTCGAAAACAAAGTCTTTGGCTTCAGCCCTCACATTTTGTAATTGAGAGAGTCTTCCAACGGTAAGTGCTCCGGAGGAACCCGGAATGCCTTCCACAACCGCATCCGGCTTGGGAAGATCGTAAACCCTGAAATCTGCGCGGCTCATGAGTTTTCTCTGACCCTGGATATTGGCAAATACGCTTACTGTGGCTTTATCGGATCCAACGCCGGGTTTTACTTCGTAGGTACCGGAACCTACCCGTTTGATATTCCCGGATGAGATTTGAGCTACAACATCTCTCTCAGCAACACCACCCACGGAAATTTCAACCGGGTTTGGGATTCCCCGGTAGAATACATTCATTCCTGTGGCTGATACAGTCGCATTGGATTCGGCTACCTCAAATTCAGCATAAAAGGGTTTGCTGGTAACCTGACCATCCTTTTCAACGGAGATGACCCCGCCCCATTTTTTAATTCCAATGCTGTTATAGGATACTTCGTAAATTCCCTTTCCACCTTGTGTTTCCAGGATAGTGCCGTTTTCCAGTTTTACCTCGGGAATATTGGTTGAATCATAAGCTGCAAGAAACACCTCTGCCTGGTAGGGCACTCCTTTAAAGACATAATTTGATTTGGCAATAACCACAGGCTCAATGACATTTACCTTGAAGTCACCCGCATCCACCTGCCCCAACAGAAAGTTTAGCATCTCAGCTTCGACGTTCCGGACATCGCCCTGCATCTTGGATAACAAAGTAATCACGGATGCCAGCGGCAGATGTTCAAAATAGGTGGACTCCCAGGTGGGCGTTTCTCCTTTTTTCTTATTGTGATACATGGTTTCCGGAACCTCTGTACTAAGGATACTCTCCACCGCTTCCACTGTGGTGGTGTAGGTTTCCTTATCTTCTACCATGGTCAGCAGAAACCCCCGGTACTCTTCAATCTTATTTTTGAGTTCGATCCCCCGCTTGTTTACCAGCATAATTTCTGCGGGGAAGTTGGTGTCATCCTTGGAATCAACATCGGCCAGATGCACTTCTCCATCATGTATGGCTTCTTCATCTTTCTTCGAGACGATCTCAATCTTACACAGATTAAGGAATTCGTAGAGCTCATTAGACATTTCCCTGACCTCTTCGGCTCTGGTTTTCCAGTCACCCACTTTTTCCGGGTTCTGTTCGAAGGCTATGTTGAATTTGTCATACAGTCCTTCGTTCTTGGCGGCAAAATTCTGAGTGGTGGTAGTAAGGCCTCCGTCAACCAGGGTAAATGCATCCAGCACCTCCTTTGATACATTCAGTGCCAGCATTGCTGTCAGCACCAAATACATCATGCCGATCATTTTTTGTCTCGGTGTTTCTTTACCGTGTGCCATAGAGCAGGATTAAATATTATTACTTTTTTCTAATGCTCATGGCTGTGAGCATATTACCGTAAACATTGTTTAGTTCAGAAAGACTCTCGCTGAGTTTTACTATCTCATTTTTGTATTTCTGTGTCTCCTCAACGGAGGCCTTCAGGTTGGTGATCATCTCATTCAATCCGCTGTAGACGCCGGCAGTTCCCTGCAGGTGTTCCTTACTTCCCTTCACCTGATCCGTGTAGGAGAGGTTCAGTTCTGCCAGATTTTTATTCAGCGCTTCAAGCTGTTGGTTAAATTGTTTCTGACTTTGTGAAATGTTGGAATGCTCCTGCTTTACTTCACCCGACATGGCTTCGTAAGTCGCTGTCAGATTTGCACTGGAAGAGGCAAATTTGTCAGCAATATCTTTGCCTTTTGTATCGATAAGACTGGCTGTATTTTTATAGGACTCAGCCAGGGTGTTTACAGATTCATTCAGCACACCCGTATTGGTGCCGTAAGCCGTAGCCACACTGTCCATGTTCTGGGCGGCATGGCCCATCTTGTCAAAATACTCCTTGGTGGCCAGGGAAGCACTGGTGATATCCCCGATGGACTCCGTGGTGGCAGAGATGGTGTTCAGGTGCTTACCAAGGCTTCTCACATCCTCTGCATTTATCTGGGATTGCTGGAACAGCTCGTCAAACTTTTGCAGCCCCACATTCCGGTCTGCAATAGCCTGCTCTTTAAATTCATCAATTTCATCCGGATCTGACATGCCGGCCAATTCCGGGTATACCAGGGTCCAGTCCAGTTCTTCATGGAGGGGTTCAAAGGCAGAGAAAAAGAAGATGATCGCCTCGATAAGAAGTCCTGACGTCAGTGCCGCACCTGCTCCAGGCCAGTGCTGGATCTTAAAGAGAGCTCCAATAATTACGATAGAGGCTCCAAAACCATATAATTTAGCGGTAAAGCTCTTCCAGCCCGAACTTTGAACTAATTCTGTAATTCCCATTATAGATAGTATTTAATTATTGATCACCTAAATATGAACGTACACACCTGAAACCGATGTATGATTTGGTAGTATCCTGATATTCAAAATCACGGGTACTTACCTGCAGATAACGGGCAACGTCTTTCCAGGATCCGCCCCTGACCACCTTCCGCTTCATCACAGGAGGATCATCCGGCGTGGCTTCGTAATTATAATAGGGGTTCAAATCGTGAGAAAACACATAGGCTGAAGGATCATAGGCAGTTATGGTCCATTCGGCCACATTACCAGCCATATCGTAGAGTCCGAATTCATTGGGTACCCCATAAAAGGCTACCCTTGAAGGATACATGGAGCCATCATCTGTATAATTGCCGCGCAGGGGCTTAAAGTTGGCAATGAAGCAACCCAGCTTGTTCCTGAGATATACTCCGCCCCAAGGATACATGCTGTGATCCAGACCACCTCTGGCCGCATATTCCCACTCGGCCTCAATCGGTAAGCGGTAGTCCTGTACAATAGACTGCCCGCTGTTTATAAGCGACTGGTTCAGATAGTTGGTTCTCCAGATGCAGAAAGACTTGGCCTGTTTCCAGTTGACTCCAACCACCGGGTAATTGTCATACGAAGGGGAAGAAAAATAGAGGTTGGTCATGGGTTCATTAAAGGAGTATGTAAAGTCCTTCACCCAGACCAGTGTATCCGGGTATACGAGAACCCAGTCCCTGTTAACAAATGAAGAACGCCCGGTAATCTCTTCCTGCTCTCCGTTGGGACGGGTAATGGTTCCCCCGTACTGTACAACCGGCTCTGCATTGTTCCCCGAATACTCAAGGCGGAATCCGTTGGCCGGATTAGCTGCCTGAACGCGGTCGATCCAGTAATAGTTATAAATAAGCTTGGTTGGATTGATCTCCCTGAAATAGAGCGACAGGCGATCCTCTCCTGAATAATAAATCCCCAGGTCATCAATGATCTGTTGAATATTTCCCTCTTTATCCTTGGAAGGATCAAGCGGTGTTTCCCAGTCAATGACAGGATCCCCGTTGGCATCCTCAAAGGGCTGATCATCCCTGTCTTTAAGGATGAAGTCGTCAATCCCGTTCAAGGCAAGCTCTTTCCGGATAATGGAATCACGAACCCAGTATACAAACTGACGGTATTCGTTGTTGGTGATTTCTGTTTCGTCCATCCAGAAAGCATCAACTGCCACAGTTCTGGCCGTGGTATTCTGGGTCCAGGTGACATCCTGATCACTGACACCCATGACAAATGATCCCATGGGGACCGCCACCATTCCAAACGGATCAGGTTCAGCATAAGCTTTTCTACCTTCAACTCCGACCAATTCACCGGTATTGTATGAACCACAACCGCCGATGAAGATCGCAATAACAACTAAAATCCCTATACGTTTCATAGCATATCGCTTATAAGATGCAAACCAAACTTTATACGTACTGTTTTTTAAAAAAAACATCCTAATATAGATAATTAATTATTTACAAAAATCTAATACTCTTATACTTTTGAGGACTCTTATCAACACTGAGATCGAAGCAATACCGAACTGTTATTTCATGTGATCCGCTGTTGTATTTCAGAAGTGGTGAAAGTTCAAAATCATAGGAATATCCGATCTTGATTCCATTCATCATTTCAATTCCAAACAGTGCAGTCAGGGCCCCCCCCACTGAATAGGAAACTCCACCCCAGAACCTTTTATTGTATCTAAGGTTGGTATTCAGATAGATATGGTTGGATCTGAGGTCGCTCTGAACCATCAGTGAAGGCATAATCTCAAACATCGGATTGGCAAGCTGAATGTTGTATCCTGCCATCAGATAGTAGTGTCTGATCAGTTTTGTTTCAGCCACATCTTCCGGATAATCAAAAGAGGTCTGGTTCAGATGTGTGGTTGAAACACCCACATATAAATTGTCTGTATTGTAAAATGCTCCGAGCCCCATATCAAAACCGAAAACGCTCCCACCGCTTTGTGGAATCGCCGGATCCCCTTCTGCAGGAGTCATAATCCCGTCGCCATCATCCCATTCCGGCGTAAGTGCCTGGTTGGCAAGGCCCACATTGGCCCCGATTCCCAGACTTCCCTGTCCCAGGTCGATCCGGAAGGCATAGCTGAGGCTAAAATTGAAATCATTGTTAAAGGCCAGATTGTCATTCATCAGGCTCAGTCCTATTCCATGAGTCCTTCCAAGGAGACTGACTGGCATATCGGCTGTAAAAGCAGTGGTAATCGGGGCATCTGGAAGCCCTGTCCACTGATTGCGGAAGGCAGCTGCCAGACAGATTTTATCTGAGCTTCCTGCGGCACCGGGATTGTAAAATGGAGAAAGGAACATATTCTGGCTGAATTTAGGGTCCTGCTGAGACAGAACATTCAGTGAAACAGTTCCTAAAACAAATATATAAACCAATCTCTTCATCTTCCGCTTAACTCAATTCAGGGCTTCTTTTCTTGGCTTTTTAGCTAGGTTAAAATAAACAAAAATAGTTATGGTTCACAAACTTTATTAATACCAGAATGTTAATAAACTCAGGAGTTTCAGATCATTTTATGAATCTGATTCACCCCTACTCAAATAAGTAAACGTGAGTTCATTCCTTTTCATTACCCAATCTGTTCAAAAAACGCCACCAGCGGTCAGGAATCTCCTGATTACAGGCTTGCTGGTAATCTTCATACGAGCAAGAGACAAAAAAGTTATAGCCTGTGGCAGGATTCTTTACAGGAATTTCCATCCACCACCTTTCAGAAAGGGTGCTTTTATGGAAGATAATATCGTGTCCGGCGGCATTCAGGGTAACAATAAACTTCTTTATATGCTCCGGAGTATCCACCGGATTTTCGCGGATACGATGAGTCAGCCCCTCCAGGAAGTACCAGGCAGCCTGCGCGGCCAGGTGAGCCGTCTGGTCATTCATGTCCGATGATGGATTTAGTTCGAAGAAGCCGAGTATATTGGCCCGTTCACTCAGTCCTGCATATCTGGTAATCTGACAAATTTCATCTCCGAAAAAACCGTTGGGAGAAGGGATAGAGGCTCCCGGAGCATCGGCATGTCTGACAGCTCCCATGTCAATTCCGATAAATACACAATCCCGTATCAAAGGCTCAGCCTGTTTGATTTCTTTCCGGGCTTCTCCCAGGCGGATGCTTTCCAGGTACGATTTCTCCAGTACCTGGAGTTGGGTTTCAGTCACAAAGCACGCCTGATGCCCCAGGTTTGTGAGACTAAACTGGTTCAATCCGGAAGAATAGACAATGTGATTCAGGTAATTGCGGGAATTCAGGAGATCATCTTTCTGAGAGAAGTCAAGCATGGAGTCGATGGTAAGAATCTGATGGGGGCCCACCTGTTTTTCAAGGGCCAGGAAGACTCCGCGGCTCAGGTCCTGCGATCCTCCGAATATAAGTGTGGTGATATCCCGTTCCCCGAGCTCAAGGAGAACATCCCGGAGCGCAAAATAAGTATCGTTTACTGATCCCCCGTTTTTTATATTACCCAGGTCATAAATTTTCAGGTTTCTTTCAATTTTTCTAAGCTGGTATAGCTTGCTGCGTATATGATTTGGGGCATCCTTGCTTCCCTTGATGAAGCCCTTGGTATCCACCGGGATACCTACCAGGGCAACCTGATGCTTATCCAGTTCCCGTATGGGATGTTCCGGAGTATGAACCGATATATGGTGACTAAATGCCTCCTTGTTTTCCAGGTATTCGAATTCCGGCCTTTCCAGGCTTACTGGGTCGAAATATCCATTCAGGTCCATGAGCTGCAGTTTAAGTGTTTCGCTTTTTACTAAGGGAGTCTGCCTTTTCAATAATTTCTTTGCATTCCTGAAGGCTCAGTTCTTCAGGTTTCCTGTTTTTGGGAATCCGGTAGTTTTTCTTATTGAAGGAGATATAGGGGCCGTAGCGGCCATTCAGAATCAGCAGGCCCGGTTCTTCATCAAATTGTCTGATGTTCCTGTTCTCCTCCCGGGCACGCTTCTCCATGATGATTTTTATGGCGCGTTCTTGTTCAATGGCAAAAGGGTCATCCGTATTTGCCAGGCTGTAAAACTTTGATTTATGTCGGACATAAGGACCGTATTTCCCCACTCCAATGACAAGATCCTCGTCTTCAAACTGGCCCAGGGTGCGGGGCAGCCTGAAAAGATCAAGAGCCTCTTCCAGGCTAATGGTTTCCAGACTCTGTCCTTTTAAAAGGCTGGCAAACCTGGGTTTCTCCTCATCGCTGGCTTCTCCAATCTGGGCAATGGGTCCGAAGCGCCCGATTTTTACACTAACCGGCTTTCCTGTCTGTGGATCTTCTCCAAGGATCTTCTCGCCTTTTGACTTTTCCGAAGTTTGAGTGGCTGAATCTACCCGCTCATGGAAGGGCTTGTAGAAGCGTTCGATCATACTGGGCCAGTCCTTATTCCCCTCTGCAATTTCATCAAACTCCTCTTCCACGGAAGCCGTGAAATTAAAATTCATGATGTTCTGAAAGTTCTGTTCCAGGAAATCGTTCACAATCATCCCAATATCAGTGGGAAACAGTTTGGCTTTCTCATACCCATACTTTTCCTTGATAAATTTCCGGGAAAGCTTCTCCCCTTTCAGAATCAACTGCAGCATCTCTCGTTCAAGGCCCTGGCGATCCTCTTTTACCACGTATTCCCTTTGCTGGACGGTGGATATGGTCGGCGCATAGGTGGAGGGCCGGCCTATTCCCAGTTCTTCCATCTTTTTTACCAGGCTGGCTTCTGTATACCTGGCGGGTTGCATGCTTGTTTTTTCGCTGGCCTCAATGATCTCGCGGCTCAGTTTATCCTCTTTTTTAACAGGAGGAAGCAGTCCTTTGGCTTCCTCTTCCTGCTCATCATCGGTAGATTCCATATAGACTTTCAGAAAACCATCGAATATGAGGACCTCCCCGGTGGCAATAAAATGTTCAGGGGCCTCAGAGATTGATATGGAAATAGTGGTCTTTTCCAGCCGTGCTTCACTCATTTGCGAGGCCAGGGTCCTTTTCCAGATAAGCTCATAAAGCCTTTGTTCGGTCCTGTTGCCTTCAATGTTGGATTGATCCATATAGGTGGGCCTGATGGCTTCGTGAGCCTCCTGTGCGCCTTTGGACTTTGTAGTAAAATTTCTGGAGTGCAGATATTTTTCCCCAAAAGCCTCCTTGATCTTTCCGGCCGCAGTTCCCATCGCCAGTTTGGACAGGTTGACCGAGTCGGTCCTCATATAGGTGATCTTTCCCGATTCATAGAGCCGCTGCGCCACAGACATGGTCTGGTTTACGGAAAATCCTAGTTTACGACTGGCTTCCTGCTGCAGCGTTGAAGTGGTAAAAGGTGGTGCAGGACTTTTCTTCAACGGTTTTTTCTCCACACTATTCACAGTAAAGTCGCTGGTCAGGCACTTCGTCAGGAAGGTTTCGGCCTCCTCCCGTTTATCGAACCGTTTTGAAAGTTCAGCTTTAAGCTGGGCCTGTCCTTCATGGCCATTAGTGACGGAAAATACTCCGGTAACGCGGAAGTATTTTTTGGCTTTAAACTTCTGTATTTCCCTTTCCTTTTCAACAATCAGCTTAACAGCCACAGACTGCACCCTTCCGGCTGAGAGAGAGGGCTTTACTTTTTTCCACAGCAGCGGGGAAAGTTCAAATCCAACCAGACGGTCAAGCACTCTTCTGGCCTGCTGTGCATTCACCAGGTGATTGTCTATGTGGCGGGGATTTTCAAGGGCATCCAGAATGGCGTTTTTTGTAATTTCATGAAAAACGATTCTCCGGGTCTTTTCTTTGTCCAGCTCCAGCTCCTCACTCAGGTGCCAGGCAATGGCTTCTCCTTCGCGGTCTTCATCCGTGGCCAGCCATACCATCTCGGATTTTTTGGCCAGGCTCTTAAGTTCACTGACTATTTTTTTCTTGTCGGGCGGAACAATATACTGCGGGGTAAAACCGCCATCCACATCTATTCCGAGATTTTTCTTGGCCAGATCCCGGATGTGACCAAAACTGGATTTGACGGTATATTTTTCCCCCAGGAACCTTTCAATGGTTTTTGCCTTGGCAGGCGACTCTACGATTACAAGATTTTCTATCATTTTTCGGTGATTCCTTCGTTAAGCAATTGAAACACAAAATAACTTAATAATTACTACTTTTGACCCAAAATTGAGCTGGCCATGGATAATAAACCCGGCAAAACTACAAAATATTTAATCATCCTCTGGAGTCTTTACACTCTTGGACTGCTATTGTTCATTATCATTATGGTTTTGATAGGGCATGGAAAACTGGGTTTTATGCCCGATTTTGCCCGGCTCGAAAATCCGCAGACCAATCTGGCATCCGAACTGATAACCGAAGATGGCGAGGTACTGGGAGTCTATTTTATTGAGAACCGCTCGTATGTGGATTATGAGGAGCTGGCCCCCCACCTGGTGGATGCACTTGTAGCCACGGAGGATGTTAGGCACTACAGGCACTCCGGGATTGATCTGCGCAGCCTGGTGCGTGTGGCAATTAAATCGGTTCTGCTGGGTCAGGATGAAGGCGGTGGCAGCACCATCTCCCAGCAGCTGGCAAAGAACCTGTTTCCCAGGGATACTACCGTGAACAAAACAAAGCTTGGGAAAGCCAGTCACCTGGCCATTAATAAATTCAAAGAGTGGAACACGGGGGTGAGGCTTGAACGGGCCTATACCAAGAACGAGATACTGACCATGTATCTGAATACGGTTCCTTTCGGGGGTGAGTCTATTGTGGGAATCAAATCGGCAGCCCGGACCTTCTTCAATACGACTCCGGACTCGCTGAGCATTGATCAGGCTGCCATCCTGATAGGTATGCTGAAGGCTCCCACTGCCTATAATCCCAGGATAAATCCTGAACGCTCCCTGAACAGAAGAAATACAGTTATCAGCCAGATGGTGAAATACGGAAGTCTTTCCCGGGAGGAAGCCGACTCGGTGAAGCAGATTCCCATCAGCGTGGATTATAACCTGTCCAGTCACCTTACCGGACATGGCAAGCATTTCAGGATCTTCCTGACTAAATTTATGAACAGCTCCAAACCGACTCCGCCAGGCCGAAGCGCCGGAATATTATCCTGGGAACGGTACCGGAGGGATTCCTTGCGCTGGGCCGATGACAAGCTTTATGGCTGGATCAATAAGTTTTATAAGCCCGATGGCACGCAATATGATTTGTACCGCGACGGACTCCGGATTTATACCACCATTAATTACAGGATGCAGCAATACGCAGAGGAGGCTGTAGAAGCGCAACTGAAGGATTATCTGCAACCTGAGTTTTTTAAGGAGAAGAAGGGAAGGCCCAACGCTCCCTTTGCAGATATCACGCAGGAGGAGAGCAGGCTCATCCTGAATCGTGCTGTCAGGCAAACCGACCGTTACAGGACGATGATTAGCGCCGGGGTTCCCATGGACTCCATTATGATGTCTTTTAATGAGCCGGTTGGGATGGAGCTCTTCTCCTGGAACGGCCTGATCGATACGGTACTGACACCTATGGATTCTATCCGGTATATGAAGCATATCCTGAGGGCCGGATTTATGGCGATGGACCCTGCCGATGGATCGGTAAAAGCTTTTGTAGGGGGGCATAATTACCGGTATTTCCAGTACGAGCACGTTTACCAGGGCCGCCGTCAGGTCGGGTCTACCATAAAACCTTTTTTATACCTGCTGGCCATGCAGGAGGGTTATTCTCCCTGCGATATGATTCCCCTGGTAGCTACCACATTTCCGAATATTATTGATAATAAGGACACCACCTACACCCCGACGGCCCCCGGACGCAATGTCTTTGCCGGGAAGATGGTGAGCCTGAAATGGGGTCTGGCCAATTCCCATAACTGGGTGTCTGCCTGGCTGTTTAAGAATTTCAATCCAAAAAATGTGATCGACCTCATGCGCAAAATGGGGGTCACCTCCTATATTGACCCGGTGCCGAGTATGATCTATGGTCCGTCCGATATCTCCCTGGAGGAGATGGTGGGAGCTTTCAATACTTTTTCCAATGGAGGCGTGTATGTGAGTCCTGTGTATGTCACCCGCATTGAGGACCGTTACGGGAATGTCATTTCCTCATTTCATCCGGTTGAAGAGGAAGCCATCAGCCAGGAGACGGCCTATCTGATGCTTTCCCTGTTAAGAAATGTGGTGGATATGACCGGCAGGTACATGGGGGAGTTCTATTCGGGGACTGCCAACCGCTTGCGCTGGCGTTACGAATTTACGGGCGAACTGGCCGGAAAAACAGGGACCACCCAGAATCAGAGTGATGGCTGGTATATCGGACTGGCTCCAAAGCTGACCGCTGCTGCCTGGGTCGGGGGAGAGGACCGTTCCATTCATTTTGATGACCTGACCATGGGATCGGGAACCAATATGGCGCTGCCTATTTATGGGGAATTTCTAAAGCGGGTTTATGCCGATTCAACCCTGGGCATTACCATGGAGGATGATTTTATAAGGCCCCTGGACTTTTTTGTGGATATGAATTGTCCCGACATTATGGAGACACGGGGCAGCAGTACTAACGACAACTTCTGATCAGGCTTATCCAAAAAGCAGTCCGGGCAGATCCTGAACTCTGTTTACTTCGACAATTTTAATGCCGAACCGGACCGGATCGATCCGTTTCCGGTTAAATGCCGGCATCAGGATTCTTTTCAAACCCAGTTTATCCGCTTCGCCCAGGCGTTGCTCGATGCGGTTTACAGGGCGTATTTCTCCCGACAGTCCAATCTCACCGGCAAAACAGCTGGTGGGATCAACGGGGATATCCACGGTGGAGGAGAGAATTGCTGCCACCACGGCCAGGTCGATGGCAGGATCATCCACCCGGAGGCCGCCCGCAATATTGATATATACATCTTTACTGGCCAGTTTAAAACTGGCCCGTTTTTCAAGAACTGCCAGTAACATGCTCAGGCGGCGGGTATCAAATCCGGTGGAGCTTCGCTGCGGTGTTCCGTATACGGCCGAACTCACCAGGGCCTGAACCTCAATCAGAATGGGCCGGATGCCTTCCACATTGGCTGCAATGGCAGATCCGCTCAGATCAGGAGGTTGCTGGTTAATCAGAAGTTCCGAAGGATTAAGAATCTCCCGGAGTCCCTCTCCGGTCATTTCAAAGACCCCGATTTCTGAGGTGGAACCAAAACGGTTCTTTATAGAGCGCAGAATCCGGTACAAATGATGCGTGTCCCCTTCAAATTGCAGTACGGTGTCGACGATATGCTCCAGGACCTTGGGACCTGCTATGCTGCCATCTTTTGTTATATGACCAATCAGGATCACCGGCATATGGCTCTCCTTGGAGAGTCGTAAAAGCCTGGCGGCACACTCTCTGACCTGTGAAATAGTTCCCGGAGCCGATTCATTGTCCTCGGAATAGAGGGTCTGAATGGAATCAATAATCAGCAGTTCCGGACCGGCCTGCTTCACCTGGTTCATGATAGCCTGCAGACTGGTTTCGGCAAGTATCTGGCAATTTCCGTTTCCGCCTCCGAGCCTGTCGGCTCTTAATTTGATTTGTTGCGGACTCTCCTCACCGGATATATAAAGAATTTGTTTGTTTATCTGAAGGGCTACCTGAAGAGCCAGGGTGGATTTTCCAATACCCGGTTCTCCGCCGATCAGAACCATGGATCCGGGAACGATCCCCCCACCCAAAACCCGGTTAAACTCTCCGTTTCCCAGGTCAATACGGGCAAGAGGAGCAGAAGCCACTTCCTCCAGTTTCTGAGGCACGGCATACTCGCCTCTTTCAGATATGCCGGAACGTACAGGGCCTTTGTGAATTTTATGTTCCACATAGGTGTTCCATTCTCCGCAGGCATTGCACCGGCCGATCCATTTGGCCGATTCCGCACCACAATTCTGGCATAGGTACACCGATTTGATCTTAGCCATTTACTGCTTATTATTGCCTATAATTGCACTACTTGAATAACCTTCCAGAAGAGGAATGGTTTCCACTCTGCCTCCCCGGGCGATTACTTCCCGGTACCCAACAATATCCTCTAACTTATAGTCGCCCCCCTTGACCAGGATATCGGGTTCAAGCCTGGTAATCAGATTCAGGGGAGTTTCCTCCTCAAAGGGAATGATGTAGTCCACGAAAGCAAGCGCGCCGAGGACCTCTGCCCGGGCATTCAGGTTGTTGACTGGCCGGCCGGGTCCTTTCAGTAACGTAACCGATGAATCACTGTTCAGTCCCACAACAAGCAGATCGCCCAGTTCGCGCGCCCTGGAAAGATAGTAGACATGACCCCGGTGCAAAAGGTCAAAACAGCCATTGGTGAAAACCATCCGGTTCGTGTGCCTGAAGGAGGGGGAAAAACGTCTGCCGGCCTCCTCGAGAGAAATAGTTTTCTGTATGATCTCTTCGTAGCTGAGCATTTCAGGATTCGTTTTTGCTTTTAGAAGTTCTTTTCCGGGAGATCATCAAAATGGAATAGGATATGGCTCCCAACAGTATGGTGAGAAGAGAGTTTGATTCATGGGCAAGTATGGCATAGGCACTTCCGGTCTCCAGAGAAAAGCCGTAGACAAACATCAATCCCCGGGAGGTGATCCAGTGGTAGGCCCCAAACCCGGCTGTTACAGGAGCAGACATGCCCAGTCCCCCGATTACCAGCAAAAACATACCATCCGTCAGGCTGAGGCCGGAGAGCTCCTCCAGGGCGAAAACCACCACCCAGGTCATCATGATATAGAGGAACCATATGAGTATAGAGTGAAGTACGAACTCCCATTTACGTTTCATCCGGTAGATGGTCTTCAATCCCTCCAGAAGTCCTTTCAGGATCTTTTTGATTTTTTGAACCAGTGAAAAGCGGGCCAGACTTTTTCTGAAAAGGTAGATCAGCAGGAAAAGAAGGAGGAAGGCAGCTAGGGCCAAAACCCAAAAAACCCAGGTTCCGCCGAAAAGCCCGGTAAACTTTTGTTGCAGAGGGCTCCAGACCTGCTCTCCCAGAAATCCTCCAAACTTATCCATCCAGCTGATCAGCAGGACCAGCATGATCAGTAAGAGCATAATCACGTCAATGACCCTCTCAATGATCACGGTCCCGATCAGTGAATCCACAGGGATCTTCTCTTTTTTTCCCAGGGTGATACACCTGGTAACCTCGCCCAGCCTGGGCAGGGCATAATTGGAGAGGTATCCTACCATCACCGAATGGTAGGTGTTCTTAAAGGATGGTTTAAATCCGAGTGGTTCGATAAGCAGCATCCACCTTCTGGCCCTGCTGAAAAATGAGATACCTGCGAAAATAAGAGAAAGTCCGATCCAGCTGAAGTTAACTCTTTGCAAGGTTCTGGCCAGTTCATCAAATGCCACTCCCCTGAAGGCAAAATAGAGTAGCAGGATTCCAAGTGCCAGAAATCCGGCAATTTTCAGGATTTGAATAAAGGATTTTTTCAAAAGAGGGTTTAATTTAACTTATTGGAGGCGGTATCGGGGAAAATCAGGGCCGGTTTGAAAGATTTTGCCTCTTCGAATTCCATGGATGCATAGGAGATAATAATAATGATGTCACCAACAGCCACCCTTCTGGCGGCAGGGCCGTTCATGCATATTTGCCCCGATCCCCGCTGGCCGGTGATCACATAGGTTTCAAGCCGCTCCCCATTGTTGATGTTTACAACCTGAACCTTCTCATTTTCAACAAGATTGGCTGCATTCATCAGATCTTCATCAATGGTAATACTGCCCACATAGTTCAGGTCCGACTCGGTAACTGTAACCCGGTGTATTTTGGATTTAACTACTTCAATATGCATGACCATCCGTTGACTTCGCAAATTTAATCAAAATTCAGATTATCAATAAGCCTTACGCTACCTATTTGAACAGCCAGGCAAGCCACTTTGTTCACCTTTTCGTCCCATTCCTCAACAGGCATAAGCTCTTTATCTTCAACAATTTCAAAGTATTCCAGCTCCATGAGTGCTTGTGTATTGAACTGCCGGATCACCCATTCCTTCAGTTGAGAAGGAGTGAGGGTATCTGTTTTCTCTTTGGCCTGCACCAGCGTTTCGTATAAAAAGGGTGCCAGTTTTCTCTGCTCTTTACTAAGCCTGACATTTCTGGAACTCATGGCCAGGCCATCTTGTTCCCTGATGATCGGGCAGGGTACGATGCTCAGATCCAGTTTCATGATCTCCACAAGTCTGCGAATGATGACCAGTTGCTGAAAATCCTTCTGCCCGAAATAAGCCCGTTGAGGACGAACCAGGAGAAACAGCTTGCTTACGATCTGAGCCACCCCATTAAAATGACCCTTGCGATACTTGCCCTCCATGACCTTATCCAGATTCCCCAGATCAAATATCTGAGTATCTTCTTCGGGATACATCTCTTTTACCGAGGGAACAAAAACAATGTCAGCTTCCAGCTTGCGAAGCAATTCCAGGTCCTGGTCGAGGGTCCTGGGGTAGCGGTCAAGGTCCGAGGGGTCATTGAACTGGGTAGGATTTACAAAAATACTGACTACTATCTGATCATTTTCACTATTTGCTTTTTCAACGAGGGAGGCATGTCCCTGATGAAGGGCCCCCATGGTTGGAACCAGGCCAATGGCCTTTTGCTCCTGTTGCAGGGAGGCAAGGTGCCTGGTAAGATCGTTTTTGGTTCTGTATACTATCATACAACAGGTGAGTGTACAAAGATAGATAAAAAGGTATCAATTATTTTTAGTAAATTTGCATGATTTCTAATAGAGGCTTGCGAATATGGAGAGTAAAAAGGTATTATTTGTTTCTCAGGAGATTACCCCCTATTTGCCAGAGACTGAACTTTCCTTAATCAGCAGAAAACTTCCCCAGGCCATTCAGGAAACCGGTAAGGAAATCCGGACCTTTATGCCAAAGTACGGAAATATCAATGAAAGAAGGAACCAGTTGCACGAAGTAATCAGGCTGTCGGGAATGAACCTGATTATAGATGATACGGATCACCCGCTGATTATTAAAGTTGCTTCCATACAATCTGCCAGGATGCAGGTATATTTCATAGATAATGAGGAATATTTCCATAGAAAGCATACAGTTGCAGATTCCAGGGGAGTGCATTTTAAGGACAATGATGAGCGCATGATATTTTTTGCCCGCGGAGTGCTGGAGACTGTTCGTAAATTACGCTGGTCGCCCGACCTGGTTCACTGTCATGGCTGGTTTACCTCACTGGTGCCTCTGTATCTGAAGAAAGCTTACCGTGAAGACCCTCTGTTCGCCGATTCAAAGGTGGTCTTCTCCTTTTATGACAATGGATTTGACGGACCTCTGGATAAGTCCTTTTCTAAGAAGATCCTCGTGGACGGAGTTTCTCAGAAACACCTTTCCATGATTAAAGAACCAGGATATGAGAACCTGGCCAACCTGGCCGCCACCTATTCGGATGGTCTGATCCAGGGAAGTGAAAGCCTGCCTGCTAAAGTTGACGAAGTACTGAAAAAATCGGGAAAACCCTATTTGAATTATGCCAGTGAAGAGAAATATGTGGAGGAGTTTTCCGTTTTCTACGACAGTATTATCAACGATTAAGACTTATTTTTGGATGAAGAAGAGAGAATTGCAATTTTTAGCAATCGTTACAGGTTTGATTGGGGCGCTTGTTTCATGCGATATCAGCGATAAAGCTCTTGGTACAGACATTTTGCCTCCGGGCGACAATGTGATAGTCTTTCATGATACCATCTTTGAGATTGATGCCTATTCCTTAAGAGGCAAACCGGTAGTAACTTCGGAAAGCCGTTTATCAGCCACCAGGTTGATGCTTCTGGGTTCGATGGAAGATACCATCATTGGGAGATCGACAGCCTCAATTGTCACTCAGTTTAACACGTCTCCCACCTATCAGGTGGCTGAAAATCTGGAGATTGATTCTCTGTTCCTGGCCCTCTATTTTTATGATTTTCTTGGAGATAAAGAGCAGGGCATTACGCTGTCGGTTTATGAGTTTACCGAGCGGCTTCTTATCGATACCACCTACTACTCCGATTACGGGATGGAGGGCTTATATAATCCGGTTCCACTGGTGCAGACGACCATTACTCCTGAAGATGACCAGACCTATGAACTGCTTATTGAAGACCAGGAGTTTTTAGATAAATTTCTGGCCATTCAATCGGATACCAACTATTTCTACAACGACTCCGTCTTCAAGGATTATTTTAACGGTTTTTATATCACGGCGGAACCCGTATCTTCTGAAGGGACCATGGGCAGGATACAGCTTTCCAGTGCCCTGTCGAGGCTGACTATGAAGTATGCCAATGATTCCACCGATGTGGACTCCACTGCCGAGCGCGATTTTGCCTATGCTCATTTCACCATCGATCAATTCAGCGCTCAAAAGATCAATTTGTTTGAACATGAGTATAGCGGCACTTTTCTTGACGAGATTATTGATGACCGGGATGCAGCCTCGCCCTATATGTATGTACAGGGCATGGCTGGCGTAAATACCCGCTTCTCTTTTGCCGGTCTCCAGGAATGGATGGATCAGAGCCCGTTGATTATCAACAGTGCCACCCTGGTCTTTGATGTGGTCCCGGAGGAAGAGAGTGGTATTTTGTATGAGGATCTGCCCGACAGATTGATGATCGGGACCATCCTGGATGATGATTCCTATGAACCCATTTACGATTATCAAATATTGATAAGCAACGATCCAAACCAGGTAGCCAGCAGGTTTGGCGGGTATAAAAAGGCCGAGTCTGAAGGCCTGTTCAGCGACACCACCTATACGTACCGTTTTAACATGGGACTGCACTTTCAGGCCATGGTGGATGGAGCAAAACCGGAAAATGATTTTATCCTCCAGTTACATGATGGCCTGGCCAATCCGAAATTTTCCAAGCTATGGAGTAACCTTCCTGCCAATGAAAGACGTATAAGGTTAGAAATCGTCTACCTGAAGCTTTAAGTATTAAAGCGCGGGTCTTTATTGTTTTAAACTATCATATTTATGTGTGGGATTGTTGGTTACATCGGAAACCGGGATGCATACCCGATACTTATAAAGGGCCTTAAGAGACTTGAATACCGCGGGTATGATTCTGCCGGAGTGGCCCTGCTAAACGGTGATACGGCTATCTATAAAAAGAAAGGCAAGGTAAACGATCTGGAAGATTTTGTGAGGGGGAAAGAGACGAAAAGCACGGTCGGAATCGGACATACCCGATGGGCCACCCATGGCGAGCCCAACGATTTGAATGCGCATCCGCACCACTCTGAGAAGGGGCTCTTTACCATTATACATAACGGAATTATTGAGAACTACTCGGTATTGAAAAAGACCCTGATGGACCAGGGGATGAAGTTCTACAGCGAAACCGATACAGAGGTGCTTGCCAATCTGATAGAGTTTATATATACCACGCAGAATGTGAGCGTTGAAGTGGCTGTCAGCCTGGCCTTACAAAAGGTCGATGGCGCCTATGGACTGGTGGTCCTCTCCAGGGAGGATCCCAACCTGATGATTGCAGCCCGGCGCAGTAGTCCCCTGGTAATCGGTCTGGGCAGCAATGAGTATTTTATCGCTTCCGATGCCTCTCCCATTGTGGAGTATACCGATCGGGTGATCTACCTGAACAATAATGATATTGCCCTGATCAGAAGAGACGAACTGGTTCTTAAGAATCTGGTCAGCGATGCCACTCAGGTAAATATTAAAACCCTGGATATGGGGATCTTTGAGATGGAGAAGCAGGGCTACGAGCACTTCATGCTGAAGGAGATCTTTGAACAGCCCCGGTCGATCATGGATACTTTCAGGGGAAGGATTCAGTTAGAGAGCAATGAGATCAGGCTGGGAGGCTTACTGGATGTTAAGGAGCAACTGGTGAATGCCAGGCGCATCGTGGTTATAGCCTGTGGGACCTCCTGGCATGCCGGATTGGTTGGAGAATACCTGATCGAGGATCTGGCGCGGATTCCGGTGGAGGTGGAGTATGCCTCTGAATTCAGATACCGGAACCCCATGATTGGTCCGGACGATGTGGTCCTGGCCATCAGTCAGAGCGGGGAGACCGCCGATACCCTGGCGGCCATACAACTGGCCAGGGATGCGGGGGCCCTGGTGCTGGGTATCTGTAATGTGGCGGGTTCAAGTATTTCGCGCGAAACACATGCAGGAGTTTATACCCATGCAGGAATCGAAATAGGGGTCGCCTCCACCAAGGCATTTACGGCACAGGTGACCGTGCTCACCATGATGGCAATTATGATCGGCAAGGAGAAAGGCCTGCTTACGGACCAGCGTTTCAGACAACTCCTCAGGGAGTTAAGTAATATTCCCGGGAAGATTGAGAAGATCCTGGAACTGAATGAAGAGTTCAAACGCATTGCAGAGATTTATAAAGATGCTACCAATGCGCTGTATCTGGGTCGCGGAGTCTCTTTTCCCGTGGCCCTGGAGGGGGCACTTAAGCTAAAAGAGATTTCTTACATACATGCAGAAGGCTATCCGGCGGCAGAGATGAAGCATGGTCCCATTGCCCTGATCGATGAGAATATGCCGGTGGTTTTTATTGCCACGAGAGATGGTTCATACGAAAAAATTGTCAGCAATATCCAGGAAGTAAAAGCGAGGAACGGTGTGGTCATCGCCATTGTCACCGAAGGAGATACCATTATCAGGGAGATGGCCGATCATGTGATCGAAATTCCGGAAACCGATGAATCCCTGGTGTCGCTGACCGCTGTGGTTCCCCTGCAGTTAATTGCCTATCATATCGCCCTGATGCGGGGATGTAATGTGGACCAGCCCAGGAACCTGGCTAAATCAGTAACGGTGGAATAGCCGGGCGTTCTGGCCGGAACTCAGGATCATCTCTTTTCATACTGCGACCTGTAGTAGGACTGATAGGCCCCGGAAGTGACATGTTCCATCCATTTGCTGTTCCGGAGGTACCAGTCCACCGTTAGCGCCAGTCCCTGTTCAAAGGTAAGTGAGGGTTTCCAGTTCAGCTCCTCCTGAATTCTTGTACTGTCGATGGCATACCGCAGATCGTGTCCGGCCCTGTCTTTCACGAAGCTAATGAGCTTCTCCGAGCTGCCCGGGGCTCTTCCCAGCTTCTCATCCACGATCCGGCAGAGCAGCCTGATCAGGTCGATGTTCTTCCACTCGTTCAGTCCCCCGATATTATAGGTACGCCCATTACTGCCTTTCCGGAAAATAAGTTCGATGGCCGCGGCATGATCTTCCACATAGAGCCAGTCCCGGATGTTTTCGCCCTTCCCGTAGATCGGGATAGGCTTTTTGTTCAATATATGATGAATGGCCAGCGGAATCAGTTTCTCGGGGAACTGATTGGGACCGTAATTGTTGGAGCAGTTGGAGAGTACAACCGGGAGGCCGTATGTATGATAATACGCCCGGACCAGGTGGTCTGAGCTCGCCTTGGAAGCCGAATACGGACTGCGGGGATCATAGGCGCTCTCTTCTGTAAAAAGGCCATCCGGGCCTAGGCTCCCGTAAACCTCATCGGTAGAGATGTGGTAGAAACGCTTACCCTCGAAACTGGTCCATGCTTTCCGGCAGGCATTCAGCAGGTTCACCGTTCCCACAATATTGGTGTTGATGAATGCCATAGGATCCGCAATGGAACGGTCCACATGGGATTCAGCTGCCAGGTGAATCACCCCATCGATCTCTTCTCTGTCAAAGAGTTTTTCCAGGAAAGCCACATCTGTAATGTCTCCGTGAATAAACTGATAGTTGGGAGCGTTTTCAATATCCTTTAAGTTTTCCAGGTTGCCAGCGTAGGTCAGCCAGTCCAGGTTCAGTATCAGAAGGCCGGGATTATTCGTGATCAGGCGCCTGATCACGTGTGATCCGATAAAACCGGCTCCGCCGGTAATCAGGATGGTTTTCATGTATGTTTGTTTTTTGCTTTTATATTTGACTCCCAAATCCAGGCCGACAGCAGGGTCTCTTCAATCCCTTTCTCAGATTTCCAGCCCAGTTCACGGTTGGCGTAGGAGGTGTCTGCATAGACTTTTTCGATATCTCCTTCCCGGCGATCCACCACCCTGTAGCTAAGCTTTTGTCCTGTGGCCTTTTCGAAGGCATGAATGATTTCAAAAACGGAGAGTCCCCGTCCGGTTCCCAGGTTAAACACTTCGAAAGGGGCTTTTTGCTTATGTTCGAGCAGCCGCCTGATGGCTGTCACATGTGCCCTGGCCAGATCCACCACATTGATATAATCGCGGATAGCCGATCCATCCGGGGTATTGTAATCATCCCCGTATACACTCAGGAATTCCCGGAGTCCGGCAGCAGTCTGTGTAATAAAGGGAACCAGGTTATTGGGCACCCCGATGGGCAATTCTCCGATCAGGCCCGATGGATGTGCCCCGATGGGATTGAAATAACGAAGTGATATGACCCCTTTCCCTGTGACGGAGCGCATGGTATCCTGCAGTATTTCCTCACTGATCTGCTTGGTATTCCCATAGGGCGATCCGGCCTTTTTTATGGGTGTATTTTCTGTGACCGGAAGTTCGTCGGGCTCTCCATACACGGTGCAGGAAGAGGAAAAAACCATATAATCGACAGAAAAGTGCTTCATGGCCTCCAGAAGGTGGATCAGAGACAGCAGATTGTTTTCATAATATTCCAGCGGTTTCTCCACACTTTCACCTACTGCTTTAAAAGCAGCAAAATGGATGATGGCGCTTATATCCGGATGTTTCTCAAACACTCCAAAGGTGGCTTCCCGGTCCCTCAGGTCCACTTCTTCGAAACGGGGCCGTATGCCGGTAATGGATTCGATCCCGTCCAGAACCGACCGTTCGGAGTTGGAGAGATTGTCCACAATCACCACTTCCATTCCTGCTTCCAGCAGTTCCACCACTGTATGGGATCCGATATATCCCGCTCCACCGCTTACAAGAATTTTGGTCATAGACTTGTTTATTACAGACTCCAGTATTTAAGGCTGGTTATTTTGCCGCGGAATATTCCCTTCAAATCGGCAAAGACCGCTCCTTCATGCGCGATAGAGCGGAAATAGTCCTCATTCAGCCTGGTGTATTCCCTGTGATTCACTGCCACCACAATGCCGTGGTAGGGTCCTTTAATGGAGGGAGAAAGCTCAAAACCATATTCCTCTTTGATCTCCCGGGGTGAAGCATAAGGATCAACCACTTCCACTTTAACGCCAAATTCTTTCAGCTCCTTAATGACATCGGCTACTTTCGAATTTCTTATATCACTGACATTTTCTTTGAAAGTGGCCCCCATAACCAGCACCCGGCACTCTTTCAGGTTGGGGAAGTTGGAGGAAAGTTTAAGGGTGACCTGGCGGGCCACGTAAGCTCCCATGCTATCATTAATCCCCCGGCCGGAGGTTATGATTTGTGCATGATGCCCGAATTTGGATGACTTATAGGTGAGGTAGTAGGGATCCACGCCAATACAGTGCCCGCCCACCAGGCCGGGAAAGAAGTTCAGGAAATTCCACTTGGTACCGGCAGCTTCAAGCACTTCATAGGTATTGATGCCCATCTTGTTGAAGATCATGGAGAGTTCATTCATAAAGGCGATGTTGATATCGCGCTGTGTATTCTCGATGATCTTGGCGGCTTCGGCGACCTTGATGGAACTGGCCCGGTGCACCCCTGCCGTAATGACCAGTTCGTAGGTCCTGGCGATCTCTTCGGCCGACTCGGCATCGCAACCCGAGGTAACCTTGGTAATGCGTGTCAGGGTATGTTCCCGGTCGCCTGGGTTGATCCTTTCGGGCGAAAATCCGACTTTGAACTGACTCATGTATTCCAGACCGGATATCTCGCGGAGCAGCGGAATACAATCCTCTTCTGTACATCCCGGATAAACGGTGGATTCGTAGACGACATAATCGCCTTCGGACAACACCTTTGCCACGGTGGTTGTGGCCGAGAGCACGGGAGAAAGATCCGGGTTTTTGTGTTCATCAATGGGAGTGGGGACGGCCACTATAAAAAAAGAGGCCTCGCGAAGATCCTGGATATCACAGGTAAAAGTGATATCACATCCTTCAAAGTCTTTGCTGGACAGTTCATGACTGGGATCCACTTTGTTTTTCATCATCTCCACCCTCTCGGGTTTGATATCAAATCCGATTACAGTAATTTTCTTTGCAAATTCCAGGGCAATGGGCAGCCCCACATATCCCAGGCCAATAACGGCCATCTTTTTTTTGCCGCTCAGCAGATCGTTATAAATCATTTTTAATGTTTTTGATTATTGGATGATAATCCCCTTTTATTCCAACAGGTTCGGAGTTACGAATGTTATATACTATGCCGATGGAAGTCCGGGCGGCATCCAGTCCGTAGCCCTTTCCTTCCAGGATTTTTTCATAGGCGATGGTATGCAGATCGGTAAACCCGCCGCTGAATTCAATTTCTTCCCCGTCAACCGTAATGGAACGGTAGGTTCTTTTTCCGCTTTTTTTAATCTGGTCCGGGATATCGTTGTAATCAATACTCAGGAACCAGCGGACCCGGGCCCTTTCCAGTTCAAGGTATCCGGCAGCCTTATTCTTTTTGATAAAATGAACCCGGTTCTCCTTCACATCCCCGAAGATCCAGGTTAACATATCAAAGAAATGGACCCCAATGTTGGTGTGGACCCCTCCCGATTTTTCCTCTTTCCCTTTCCAGGAGTAATGGTACCAGTTGCCCCGGCTGGTAATATAGGACAGATCGATATCATACACCTGTCCGGGAGGGTCCTTGCTTACCTTCTCTTTCAGATCCATGATGGTCTGGTGATGGCGGAGCTGGAGGATGTTCCAGACCTTTTGGCCGGTTTCTCCCTCATAGTCCTTCAGCGCATCAATATTCCAGGGATTCAGTACCAGGGGTTTCTCACAAATGGCATTTGCACCGTTACGCAGGGCGAAACGGATATGTGAATCGTGCAGGTAGTTGGGAGAGCAGATGCTTACATAATCCACATGGGTCCCCAGGCGGTTTAATTTGGCAATATGCCGGTCGAAACGTTCAAATTCGGTAAAAAAATCGGCCTCAGGAAAATAACTGTCCAGAAAGCCTACACTGTCAAAGGGATCCAGGGCGGCCACCAGGTTGTTATTTGTCTCCTTTACTGCTCTCACATGCCTGACTGCAATATAGCCTGCAATGCCGATTACGGCAAAATTCCTGGGCGATTTATTCATTTGCTGATTCTGTTTTGGTGATCATATCTCCATTAAGTTTGTAGGTCTCCCCGCTTTCGGGACAGCTTGCCAGTCCTTCCCTGTTAAAAACCAGGCGATGACCGTATTCGCTCATCCATCCGATTTGTTTGGATGGATTGCCTACCACCAGGGCATAGGCCGGTACCTCCCGGATAACGACGGCACCTGCTCCTATAAACGCAAATTTTCCGATTTTGTTACCACAAACGATGGTGGCATTTGCCCCGATGGTTGCCCCCTTCTCAACCACTGTTTTCATATACTCATCGCGCCTGATAACGGCACTCCGGGGATTGATCACATTGGTAAAGACCATGGAGGGTCCCAGGAACACGTCATCCTCACAGATGACACCTGTATAAATGGAGACATTGTTCTGGACCTTTACGTTGTTGCCCAGAACCACCTCAGGCGAAACCACCACATTTTGTCCCAGGTTGCAATTTTTCCCTATGGTACATCCGGTCATGATATGGCTGAAGTGCCAGATCCGGGTCCCCTCTCCAATCTCAACGCCCTCATCGATTACAGCCGTTTCATGGGCAAAGAATTTATTCATCTTTTAAGCTTTAAAAAAATGTTGAACCTGATCGGATATATATTCCAGCTGAACTTTCTCCAGCTCCGTGTGCATCGGAAGAGACAGGACGGTCCGGCACAGACCTTCAGAAACCGGAAGGTTTCCCTTCCGGTAGCCCAGGTCGCTGTAGGCTTTTTGCAGGTGCAGGGGAACCGGGTAATAAACCTGGGAAGGAATACCCTTTTCCATCAGCCATTGCTTCAGGGCATCTCTTCTGGAAGCCTCTACCTGTAAGGTGTACTGATGAAAAATATGAGTGCTGAAGGGCGAACGCACCGGTATCTGCAGTACTTCAATATCCGAAAGGGTCCGGTCATACCATGCCGCCGCTTCCTGCCTCAGGCGGTGATACTCGTCCAGGTGCTGCAACTTGACCCGGAGAATGGCTGCCTGCAAGGTATCGAGACGTGAGTTTACCCCCACATGATCGTAATAATACCTTTTTTGCATCCCGTGATTCACCAGGGAGGCGATCCGTTTTCCAATGGCTTCATCGTTGGTAAAAAGTGCCCCGCCGTCCCCGAAGGCACCCAGATTTTTGGAAGGGAAAAAAGAGGTACAGCCTATATGCCCTATGGTGCCTGCTTTCTGCCTCGATCCGTCTGAAGCGGAAAAGTCGGCTCCCAGTGCCTGGGCATTGTCTTCTATGACAAACAGGTCATGGGCCTTTGCAAATTCCAGGATGGCCTCCATATCCACACACTGACCGAAGAGATGGACCGGGACAAGAGCTCGGGTCCGTGTTGTTACGGCCTCTTGGAGTTGTTCCGGATCGAGGTTAAAGGTATCGGGCCTGACATCCACAAATACGGGTTTTAATCCCAGCAGACGGATTACTTCCACGGTAGCAATAAAAGTGAAAGGAGTCGTTATGACCTCATCACCGGGTTGCAGCTCCAGGGCCATCATGGCCACCTGCAGGGCATCGGTGCCATTGCCGCATGCAATGGTGCGTTCTATATTCAGATACTCTGATAACTCCTTCTCAAATGCACGCACATCCTCCCCTCTGATAAAAGCCGTTGAATCGATCACCTGGTGAATAGCATCGTCGACTTCTTGTTTGATTTTTTGGTACTGACCATGAAGGTCAACCATTTTTATCTCGTTCATTTATACCAGATTACGGAATCAATTTACGAAGATAATAAAAAAACGGGTTGATAACTTGGTTTTGATTTCAACCCGCGACTGATTATTTTTGACTCACAAATCTACCGCATGATCATTGGAAAATATATCAGGATGCTTCTGGATGAGCGCAAGCGCGTCGTTCTTCCGGGCTTTGGAAACCTGGAGGTAAAATCACGGGAAGCTGCAACTCTGCCTTCAGGAAGCCGGATCAATCCACCGGGAGTGTCAGTCAGGTTTGATTCAGGATTCAGTAAGGACAACAGGGAGCTGGCCGAAAGGCTGTCGGCTGGAGAAGAGATGGAAAGAGAGGAAGCCTATCAGCGTGTTCTGGAGTTGATCGATGCCATTAAATTTGCGATGGACAAGGGAGAGGAGTATTTCCTCCCCGGAGCCGGCACTTTTTTGAGGGATGAGGACGGGAAGGTCCATTTCCGGTCCGATCCGGACTGGGTTCTCGAGCCGGATCAGTATGGACTGGAATCCATGGACCTGCTGGAACTGGAAGAGTTTCCGGAAGAGGAGGTGCCAGGGGGGAAGGCGCCCCTGGAGGAGAGGCAAAGTGCTGAGAAGCCTGTAGCGGAAGAGGAGATTCACTCAAGTCCGAATGTGACGCCGCTTGCTCCACCGCTTCCCAGGCCCAGGAACAAAAAATGGCGGGTGATCTGGGTGGTCGCTGCGGTCCTGATAGTCATCCTGGCCGTGCTTATTCTGATTCCTTCCGAGGAGTTTAGAAACAGTGAAACGGGGAGGCGGTATTTCTCAAAAAAGCCGGCACCTGAAGTGGTGGAGCTGGAAAAAATCACAGGGGACCAGGAAGCGAGTGAATCAGGAGGGCCGGTGACTGCTCCGGAAACTGAGAGCGAATCCGGCCAGCCCCTGCAGACAGAGCTAAGCAACAATTACTTTATTATAGCCGGCAGCTTCAGGAACCTGAAAAATGCCAGTGATTTACAGGACCAGTTAAATAGCAGGGGATACCATGCTGAAGTGATGATCACAGAAAATCGCATGTATCGGGTGAGTGTGGCGTCCTATGCCAGCAAGGAAGAAGCTGAAAAGGGACTTCTTCAGCTTAGCTCTGAACCAGGCTTGCACTCCTGCTGGCTGCTATCGAACTAGGATCAGTTAATTTCAGAACCGTTCAGAGCTGCATCGGACGGTTCCACAAAATGAAGCGATCCATCAGGATTTTCAGAAAGCAGTATCATTCCCTGCGACTCAATTCCTTTTATTTTCCTGGGGGCCAGGTTGGCCAGAACCGACACTCTCTTACCGGGCAGTGACTGCGGTTCAAAATACTCGGCAATACCCGACACAATCGTTCTCTTTTCGAAGCCCAGGTCCACCAGCATCTTAATGAGCTTCTTGGTCTTCGGGACCTTTTCAGCCTCCAGGATGGTTCCGGTGCGCAGGTCCATCCGCGTGAAGTCGTCAAAAGTGATTTCCGGTTTCTGCGGAGCAGCAGCAGCCCTTCCTTCATTTTGCTCTTTTGTCTGATGAAGTTTATCCAGTTGCAACTGGATTTGCTCGTCCTCAATTTTTTCGAACAGCAGGGAAGGCTTCTCAATAAGGTGTCCGGGAGGCAGCAAACTCTCCGATCCTATGAGATCCCAGTCAGTTTCTTCAAAACGGAGGAAATCCCTTAGCTTTTTCATGGAGAAGGGAAGAAAGGGATCCAGAAGAAGTGTGAGATTGGCGGAGATCTGGAGAGCAATGTTCAGGATGGTTTTCACTCGACCGGGATCCGTCTTTATTACCAACCAGGGTTCGGTATCGGCCAGGTACTTATTGCCCAGGCGTGCGAGATCCATGGCCCTCTTGATGGCTTCCCGGAAACGGAACTGTTCCAGGCTCTCTTCGACTCCCAGTTTAATGCTGCGGATCTCTTCCAGCGTGGACCTGTCCTGTTCATTTAAACCGGTAATCTCAGGCACCTTTCCTTCAAAATACTTGTGAGTAAGCACGATGGCTCGGTTGACGAAGTTACCCAGAATGGCTACCAGTTCGTTGTTGTTACGGTTCTGAAAATCTTTCCAGGTAAAGTCATTATCCTTGTTTTCAGGGGCATTTGCGCAGAGTACATAACGCAATGCATCCTGTTTCCCCGGAAAATCTTCCAGGTACTCATGGAGCCAGACTGCCCAGTTCCTGGAGGTAGAGATCTTATCATTTTCCAGATTCAGGAACTCATTGGCAGGTATATTGTCGGGCAGGATATAGCTACCCTCGGCCTTCAGCATGGTTGGAAACACAATGCAGTGAAATACGATATTGTCTTTCCCAATGAAATGGACCATCCTGGTCTCTTCATCCTTCCAGTACTTTTCCCAGTGAGGAGTCAGCTCCTTGGTGGCCGAAATATACCCGATTGGAGCATCGAACCAGACGTACAGCACCTTGCCATCTGCCCCTTCCACCGGTACCGGAACCCCCCAGTCCAGGTCACGGCTTACAGCCCGCGGATGCAGGCCCTGGTCGAGCCACGATTTACACTGCCCGTATACATTGGGTTTCCATTCCTTGTGCTCCTCCAGGATCCACTCCTTGAGCCAGGGCTCATACCTGTCCAGGGGCAGGTACCAGTGCCTGGTCTCTTTCAGAACGGGCTGACTGCCACTGATAGTGGATACGTGATGGATCAGATCGTTGGGACTAAGCGAGGTGCCGCACTGTTCGCACTGGTCGCCGTAGGCAGACGGGTTCCCGCAGTGGGGACAGGTTCCGGTGATGTAGCGGTCGGCCAGAAAGGTGGAGGCCTCTTCATCGTAATACTGCTCCGAGACCTTCTCGATAAATACCCCTTTATCGTACAGGGTCTTAAAGAATCCGGAAGCGGTTTCGTGATGAACCTGGCTGGAAGTCCGGGAATAGATATCAAAAGTGATTCCAAAATCCTCAAAAGCTTTCTTATTGATCCCGTGGTAACGGTCCACCACCTCCTGGGGCGTGGTCCCTTCGTTCCGGGCTTTCAGGGTGATAGGCACTCCATGTTCGTCGGATCCGCAAATGGAAATGACATCCCGTTTACGCTGGCGAAGGTAACGGACATAGATATCCGAAGGGACATATACTCCTGCCAGGTGACCCAGATGAAGGGGTCCGTTGGCATAGGGCAGGGCGGATGTAACCAGATATCTTTTAAAAGCTTTAGCAGTCATAATAAGTAACATTGGGAAGACACAAAGATAGTGATAAAATGATGCTGATTATTCGCCTTTTTGCACATAAACGGTAAAGATTCCAGACATGAATCAATGTAAAACCGGCCGCAGTGCTGAACAGGTGGCTGCCGGATATCTGAAGGCACGGGGCTACCGGATATGGAAAACCAACTGGAGATGGGGCAAAAAGGAGCTGGACCTGGTGACCCTTCATCGCCATGAACTGGTGATCGTTGAGGTAAAATCCCGGGTGGGAAATGCGGTCAATGACCCCTCGGTGGTGGTAGACCGCCACAAGGAAAGGAACATTATTTTGGCAGCGGAGGCCTTTATCCGTCTTCATGGATGCAGCCATCCCACCCGTTTTGATGTGATTGCAGTGATATATAGCGAAAGCGGGATGGAAATCGAACACCTGGAAAATGCCTTTTACCCCGTGGCGGAATGAACGCCGTCTTAAGGATCCTTCAGGATGTCGGGCACCAGCGAAAAGGAGTAGCTGTATGCATGGGCCGGGATACTGTACTCTTTATGTACCGGGCGCCCCCAGGAGTTATCTCCGCCCACTCCCATCTGAAGGTGATCTATGTTCCACTGAACCATCCGGCCGGTTTGAATATCTGCACCATGCCTGGTACTAAGCGGAACCAGACCGGAGGCTGAGCGGCCGCCGTCCTTTCCCTGCACATAATCCAGCTCTGAGGTGGGGAAAGGCCATACGCTTCCACTGAGCAGATGATTATCTGCAGGATACACGGTCAGGCGAAGGGAGCCGGATGAGACCTGCATCCAGCGGATATCTGTTTTATTTCCTGTCTCCTGGGGTCGGGGATAGCGGTGAAACTGATTCATGATGGTCCCTGAATGAACCCCAATTTTCCCTGATAATTTCCGGTCCCGGTAAGTTTCATGGGGCCCCCGTCCGTACCAGCGGGTCTCCGAAAAATCGTTTGTCAGGGTAAGAAACATACCCAGCCTAGGAATATCCGGAAGAGAGTCGCTCATGGGGGTGAAAGAATACTCTACTCCCAGTTTACCTGTTGGTGCAAGGGTATAGGTGATTTTCAAAGAGGCAATCCGACCGGGGAAAAGATACTCCAGGGAATAGCTTACCCCTTCGGAGGTGCCGGTTGGCGGAGCAGTCATTATGGAGCGGGCTTCTTCGGTGGCGCGTTTCCAGATGGCGGCCCATACATGCATTCCATTGCCCAGGTCGTTATCGGTGGGTGCCCGCCAGAAATTTGGACGGATAGGCTCGCCGGTGATCAGCTTCTCCTTATAGCTCCACCCGATAATCTCCCCGGAAACATTATCCAGAGTCAGTTTGGTAAGATCATTGTAAATATATGTCCGACCATCCCCGCTCTCAATATGAAGGTTATTCTCTTTACCGGAGGCGGGAAGCGGGACTTTGTTTTCCTGAAGAATAAATTGCCCGAATGCAAGCTCATGCCCCTTTTCAAGCAGCCCGTTTGCTTGCCCATGGACCAGTTCCGCCCGTAAAATATACTCTTTGTCCGCTCTGAAGGGTACGAGGTTTACTCGAAATATTTGCCCTTCGCCGGGCTTCAGATAAACAGGATCAAAAACACCTTGCCGGACTTCCATGCCATTTTCAAGCAGGATCCACTTCAGGGCCATCTGCTGAAGTGGGGCAAAAGTATTCTTCGAGGTAATCTTCAGTTCCCGACTTTCGGAATTCCATTGAAAACGGACAGGCTGATATACCTTTTTTACCTCGAACAGGTGGGGGTGCGGGTTCCTGTAAGGATCCACCAATCCGTTGTTCAGAAAGTTACCATCAGTGGGAAGCTCGGGATGATAATCATGCCCATAGGCCAGGTAGGGATTCCCGTTTTTATCTTTGTATTCCAGCGCCTGATCCACCCAATCCCAAATAAACCCTCCCTGCAGAGAAGGATAGTGATCAATAATATCCCAGTAATCCTGCAGGTTGCCCACCGAATTTCCCATGGCATGAGCATATTCGATCATAATGGCGGGTTTATCGGGCTTTCCGCTTCCATAAGCCTCCAGCGATTCCGGCCCGGGGTACATGGGGCAGAAAATATCTGTATAATCCTCTCCGCCTGCGGGCTCATACTGCACCGGCCGGGTACCATCCACGCGTTTTAACCAGAGGTACAAAGATCTGAAAATCTCCCCTTCGCCCGCTTCATTTCCAAGTGACCAGATTATGATGGAGGGATGGTTCCGGTCGCGGTAGTACATGCGTTCCACCCGGTCCTGATGCGCGGGCAGCCACGACATCTCATTTCCCAGCTGGGTCGATGCTTCCAGGGCCAGGGGATGGCTCTCAATATTAGCCTCATCAATTACGTACAAGCCGTATTTATCGCAGAGATCGTACCAGTAAGGGTGGTTGGGATAGTGGCTGCTGCGAACCGCATTGATATTGTTTTGCTTCATCAGAGCAATATCTTTCTCCATGGATGCCCTGGAGACAACATGTCCGGTATGGGGATCGGTCTCATGGCGGTTCACTCCCTTGATGGTGATCACTTTGCCATTTAGCAGCAAGCGGCTGTTCCTGATCTCAACACTTCGAAATCCTATCTGTTTCTGGATGAACTGTTTATTTTCAGGATCGGACATATCCGTTAAGCCGATACTCAAGCTGTAGAGGTGAGGAAGCTCGGCCGACCACGGATTCACCCGGGGAAGCATGGTCTCGGAACCGATACCTTTCATGGTCCCGGCCGGGATTTCGAAGGTCCGGACCTCTTCAAAAAGCAGGTCTTCTTCATAGGAAAGCTGGATGTTCAGCTCGCAGGACCTGGTTTCATCCGTTCTGTTCTCTATGGCAGTCTGCAGGCTTAAAAGGCCATCACGATAGCTATCATCCAGGCCTGCATTCACCTGAAAATCCGCCACGGAGACCTGCGGCTTTGCATACAGGAAGACCTCCCGTTCGATGCCGCTCATTCTAAGCATATCCTGACTCTCCAGGTAGCTGGCGTCGCTCCATCGGTACATTTGAACGGAGAGCAGGTTTTCTCCGGGGCTCACCAGGGAGCTAATATCAAATTCAGCAGGAGTTTTGGATCCCTGGGAGTAGCCGGCAAACTGCCCGTTGATATACAGATACATGGCCGACTTGGCCCCGGCAAAATGCAGGATAATCTGCTGTTCTGCCCAGGTCTCGGGAACAAAAAACAGGTGCCGGTAGCTGCCCACCGGATTATAATCTTCCGGAGCATCCGGCCATTGAGTCGTAAATGGATAGCGTTCGTCCAGATAAATGGGGTAACCGTATGCTTCCACCTCCCAGTTGGCGGGTACTGGAATGAACTCCCAGGGGCTGTCATCCAGATCTGGTTTATAGAAATCTCTGGCCCGTTTGCGGGGCGACCTGGACCAGTGGAATTTCCATTCTCCGTTCAGGGAGATATACCGTTGTGAAGCCCCGGGTTCGTTTCTCTCAGCAAGTTGCCTGGATTCGTAAGGGAAGAAATCGGCATGCGGGGCCAGTTTGTTGACGGCAAAAACCGTATGATCAGAGTGCAGATTCTGCGGCACTTCCCGCTTATCCTGGCCGCAGGACCACAGCAGAAACAGGAGGGTGATAGGGGCAGTGATTTCTATCCTCATAATTGCATAAAATCTTCCCGGAATATCCGTCGCAAGGTTTCCAGCAGCTGATCGGCATGTTCCCGGGAGAATACCAGGGGGGGTTTGATTTTCATCACATTCACATCCTTTCCATCGGTACTCATCAGGATCCCCAGCTCTTTCATCCGCCTGGCCAGGTAAGCTGCCTTATCCGTCTGGGGATTCAGCTGATTGTCGGTAAGTTCTATCCCCAGGAATAGTCCCTGTCCCCGTACATCGCCGACAAGCGGAAATTCCTTTTGCATTTTTTTCAGTTCATTTTTCAGGTAGCTGCCCGTATCCAGGGCATTTTCCTGTAGTTTCTCCTCCCTGATAACTCTTAAAACTTCCGTTCCTATGGCACAGGAGACCGGGTTGCCTCCAAAAGTGTTAAAATACTCCATGCCATTGGCAAAGGCATCGGCCACTTCCCGGGTGCAAACTACGGCAGCCAGTGGATGGCCATTGCCAATGGGCTTGCCGATGGTGACAATATCCGGGATCACTCCATGCAGCTGAAAGCCCCAGAACTGCCGTCCCGTTCTTCCACAGCCCACCTGAACCTCATCGGCCATGCAGATCCCTCCCGCTTTCCGTACCGAGGCATAAGCCATCTCCAGGAAATGCTCCGGGAGCTCAATCTGTCCCCCGCAACTGATGATGCTTTCGCATATAAAACCAGCCGGCTTTCTTCCCCGGGCATGAATATGATCTATCTGTTCCTGCATATGGGCTGCGTACAGGGGACCGCTATTCTCTCCCTTATGAATACCCCGGAACCTGTCTGGCAGGGGGACAATATGGGTATGTTCCGGAGCCCCGGAACCTCCTTTCCCATCAAACTTATAGCTACTGATGCTGACACATCCGGTGGTATTCCCGTGGTACCCCACCTCCATAGCGATCATGTCCTTTTGTCCGGTACAGGTTCTGGCCATACGCAGGGCCAGTTCATTGGCCTCGCTGCCCGAATTGACCACATGAACCACAGACAGCTCCTCCGGAAAAGTGCTGAGCAGCTCCCTGGAAAATGCATGGATATTATCGTGAAGGTAACGCGTGTTGGTATTCAAAACGGCCATTTGCCGTTGACCGGTCCGGACCACACGGGGATGTTCATGCCCCACATGAGCTACATTATTTACGGTATCCAGGAACTTACGACCCTGGTGGTCGATCAGGTAAATCCCATCGCCGCGAACCATTTTCAGCGGCTCCTCATAGGAGAGGCTCAGGCCTTTTCCCAGATGTTTCCTTCTGTAAGCAATGGTTTCGCTTAAATCCTCTGCCCTGACTGCTTCGAGTCCGGGCTGCCGGAACAGCAGATTGGGATCCGGGCAAATACTCTTCAAGAGTTCTCTCTCACCGGGATAGGCCACCCCTGGAAAATCGTTCACATAAGAGAGCCGCGAAAGCATCAACTGGAAGTGGAGATGGGGGGGCCAGTTTCCGTTTTCAGGATAGTCCCCGATTACTCCGACCTGCTCTCCTTGTTTAATCTGGTCGCCTACCCGGTGTTTCAAGGCACTTTTAACGGTCAGATGTCCATAAAGCGTGTAAAAGCATAGCTCCCCCGCCTGGTGTTTCAGGATGATAAGTCCCCCGTACTGCCTGTCCCCCTTGTTGTTCGCCGCCACGACCACCTCCCCGTCAAAAAGCGTATGTACCGGGGTGCTGGGTGGTACCCAGAGGTCAATGCCCAGGTGAATGGAACGTTTCTCCTTCCCCTTGTTGCCGGTCCGGTCATAGCTTTCGGTGTTATACAGGGCGCGTGGCTCCAGATAGCCTCCGGCAATGATTTTTTCAGGCACCTCTTTCTGGAGACGATCGATCCTGAACTGGAACAGATCCTGGTCGCCGGCCTCTTCCCGGTCCCCGATCCAGGTTCCTGACACACTCAGGTCCAGGGGATGGACCTGTTCTTTTTGAATGGAGGGCAAAAGCGATATCAGTGAAACAGGGTGTTCGGCAGCCCAGTCCATAAATAGCTTTTCCTGGGGATGGGCGCTAAAACCACAGGACTGTCTGAAACCGTAGTGGGCAAAACCGGGACTAAGGCTTTTCCATTTCCTAAGCAGCTCCCAGGCGGGGGCCTCACTGATAAGCAGGTATTGGTTATCCGGCTCCATTTCCCGGTTAATGGCCGATTTGCTTACACTAAGGACCAGGCGCATCGCCACTAAAACATACAGCACCTCCAACTCCTCTTCCAGTAGCGGGAAGTGCTTGTGATATCCTTTTACCAAAGCGATGGCTGCACCAAGTGGATCGGGTTTCCCCATCACGGCATAGGCGATAGTGACGGCCACATCGTTGATGATCTGGGTGTGGATCGCATCTCCGAAATCGATGATGGCCCTGACTTTTGGATCGGCCAGATCTTCAGAGACCACCACATTGTTATCGTTGGCATCATTGTGTACCACACTTTTACGGAATTCCATGTAGGACGCCTGAATACCGTTGAATTTTTCCCTGAAATAACGGAGGATCTCCAGTTTTTCCCCGGAGAAGAGGTGCTCGTATTTCCCGGTCCACCCCGACTGTGCCAGATCCCATTCGAAATCCCGCTCAGCCAGAGGATGTTCAAAGCCCTGCAGGGCTCTGGTCAGCCGGCCCGCTTCTTCTCCAAGACTGAAGAGCAGCTTATCGTTTACCGGGTTCACCCCGGACCAGAGGCGGCCCTTCACCCAGGTGAGCAACCGGACCTTCCGGATATTTCCGGACTTGTCCTTTATTTCACTGATAAAGTTTCCCCGGAGATTTGGAAGAGGGACAGGCGAAATAATCTCCGCCGGGCTCCGGGCCACATGCTGGAGGATGGCCTGCTGAAATTCCAGGTAATCCTGCTCCGTTCCCGGACGAGCCACTTTCAACAGGTAACTCTGATCCGGGCTTTCTATTCTGAAATTAAAATCGATCTCCCCTGGAAGAGCCATGGCCACCCCCTGGATTCCAAATAATTCTTCACTGAGGAATTCGGCTTGTTTCCTGGTAATTTTAACCTTCGGGTAATCTGTAATCATTTTCCGGATATTGATTCTTCCTGCCTGGCCCGGTTTCCTGTGTCCTTATGATCCCCGGACATGAAGAAATCGGATACCCGAATATAAGAAAGATGATCGCTATTTGCCTATCCTGGAATGGTTTTTGTTTCCTGGATGAAATTACGCTGCTCCGGCAGGATCCAAATTTGCTTTCTAAATAGCGCAGGTATTTTTATATTCGTTGAACCATTCCAATCCCCGGCAAAAATGTTCAGACACTACCTTACAACAGCCTTCAGATTTCTGAAGCGAAACAGGCTGTATACCCTCATTAACGCCCTTGGCCTTTCCATCTCCCTGGCCATCTCTTTCATCATCTTACTTTTTGTGATCAATGAATTCTCGTACAATCATTGTCATAAAAAGCGGAAACAGGTCTTCCGGGTGGTCAATTACTACAAGGAGTTTAAAAATACCATGTTGGGGACACCCTATGTGCTGGCCAGGACGTTGGAAGAGGTGTATCCGCAGGTGGAGAAAGCCATTAATGTGAGGTTCCTGAGAGGTTTTAAGCTGATGCTGGGGAATGAATACTTCGATATCCGGAGTCCGTTGGCCTCCCAATCGGAGGTATTTGATATTTTCACGATCCCTTTCATTGGGGCCCCTATAAATCAGGATCCGCTTGGACAACTGAATTCCATCGTCATCTCACGTATGTTGTCCGATCAGTTTTTCCCCGGGGAGGATCCGGTGGGCAGAGAGATAGAGGCCCTGATCAATAATACCGAACAGCTTCTTGTTGTGACCGGTGTCTATGAGGATATTCCGGTCAATTCCACTTTCCGGGCCGATTGTTTTGTAAATGGAAGGTGGACCCTGGAACACCTGAACCGTACCTTTGGAGTGAGCGATATGGATGTAAGCTGGACCCGGGATTTCTGGAATACCTGGATCCTGCTTTCAGAGGATGCCGACCCGGAAGAAATGGACGGGCAGTTCGAAACCTTTGGGAAGAAGTATATCAGTGAGGACCCCCAGGTGCTCTATTCCCTGCAGAACCTTTCGGATGTCTATCTCCAATCGGCGGATATTGCCAATACCGGGCTTACTGGTGACATTAAAAACATCAGGCTGTTTTCCACGGTTGCCGTTTTAATCCTTCTTATTGCCACCATCGAGTTGCTGTTTGAAGAGGCATACGCAGCGGAGAAGAACCTGGGCACCATTCTATCCATCGCCGCCGGGTTCACCCTTTTGATTGCGGCCTTTGGGCTCTTTGGGCTGACGCTCTTTGTGGCCCGGTCCAGAACCCACGAGATTGGAATCAAAAAGGTTTTTGGCAGTTCGGGAAAAGCCATTGTTTACTCCTTTCTGGGCGGCAATTTTCTAATGGTCCTTTTTGCAGGACTGCTATCGGTTCCCGTGACCCTTTATTTTTTGAGAAGATGGCTCGATAATTTTCCCTACCGGGTGGATATCGGATGGTGGGTCTTTGCAATCGCCTTTCTGCTTGCCGCAGGGGTGGTGTTGCTGACCGTTTCCCTGCATGCGGTCAGAGCATCCAGGACCAATCCGGTGGATGCCCTGAGGTATGAATAGAAGAAGGCTTAAAAGATTCCGGCAAGGATGTTTTGGAAACATCATGCCTGGAATTGCGTATACCCTGCCATAAACCAATTCAGATTGAAGACATGAGAAATATTATTTCCGGACTTGTCCTGTTCATGATCGTGATGCTGACCCTGTCGGGTTGTGAAAAAGATAATAGTACCCTGCTCATCGATGGAGTGTGGACCTTTAAAAACCTGACCACCGATAGTGAAGATGAAACGGTGGTGGGCCTGGTCACTCTGGCCAAAGCCCTTTTAACTGATGCTACCATGGAGTTCCAGGAGGGTGGGACCTATATCCTGGACTCTCCTCTTATCAATGAACCAACTACCGGCGACTGGCAGCTAATTGGGGAGGATCAGCTGATTCTTGATCCCGACGACGAACTTCCCTCCACTTCCAATATTGAGACACTTACCAAAAAGGAGCTTTCTTATCTGGAGACTTTTGTGGATGCTCAGATGAACAGTTATACCGTTACCACTAGCTGGACCAGGAATTAATTCAGTTAATTGCAGGCTTTAACCAGGCGCAAAAGAAGGGGCACTCCATTTTGTTGAGAAGGCCCCTATTCATTTGGCCAGTGCTTATTCTACGACCACAAGAAA
The DNA here is from genome assembly GCA_029210725.1 of Bacteroidales bacterium. Taxonomy (NCBI): domain Bacteria; kingdom Pseudomonadati; phylum Bacteroidota; class Bacteroidia; order Bacteroidales; species Bacteroidales bacterium. Next base: position 146,943 of record JARGFM010000002.1, read on the forward strand.
ATTATATGGGGTTTGATCTGCTTGAACGCGGAGTACGTAAACTCCCGGAGCAAAGCCCTGCACATTGATATGGGACTCTATGGCAATGGCATTCTGAAGCTTACCCTTATAGACCAGTACATTGGACATGGAGTATAATTCAATGATCACTTCCCTTTCCACAAACAGCTCCAGTTCCACGTGAAGCTGCTCTCTCACCGGATTGGGATAAATCTTAACTTTACCAAAGTCCTCCACCTCCCGGGCCGATGTTTGGGTGGTCACGTATACCGAATCGGTGGTGACACAACCATGACTGTTGCTTACAGAGACCCAGTACCATCCCACCTCGCTGGCCGAAAAACTCTCCTCTGTCGAGTAATCCTGCCAGAGATAGGAGGAGAATCCGCTCCCGGCATGGAGGATGACCGGAAGATCCGTAAGAAGAGTGTCCTTTCCGTTGCCAATATCCACCGTGGGAAGCTCCCAGCTCTCCACATTGGTGATGATGGTATTGTTGGAGCGGTCCAGGTCCGGACCAAAGATCAGACTGGTCTGAATGCTGTATATACCAGGCGATGAAAAATCATAGCCATTTGTAAACGAGAGAACGCGGCTTTGCCCGGGGGGCAGGTTACTCTCCAGGAAAATTTGCTCCACTTCCGATGCACCCCCATCCACCGAATAGCTAATGGAAAGGGTATCGAGGGTTGAAATCCGGTAATATCCCAGATTAATGATCTCCATGGATACCGTGGAGGGCCCGGACTGGCTGCAGGAAGAAAGTGGTGAAATATGAGCGGATATGGCCAGGTCCGGTTGGTCATAAACCACAAAGACACTATCGTGTGTTTCACAACCATTGTCACCCGTGACAATGACCTTGTACCATCCTGCAGAAGGCAGATCAATGACATATTCAGTCCCGCTGCCACCATCCTGCCACAGGTAGGAGGGATAACCCGGGGTGGCCTGCAGGGTGATGGGTTCGGCGACGAACAGGGTGTCAGATCCATTTCCTATATCCACCACGGGAGCTCCATAGTGGTTTACATTTACAAAAGCCAGATTATTGGATTCGATCAGGTCCGGGGCATAAGTCGTAAAGACCATGATATCGTAGAGCCCGGGTTCACTGAAATCCACAGCCCCGGAAAATGTATGATATATGATGGTACCGTTTGTGAATACCCCATCCAGGACCACATCTTCAGTCACTTCCGCAGATCCGTTCACGGAATAGGATACAGTGATGCTTGCAGAAGGGTCGATATCCCAGTTTCCGAAATTCTGAATGGCCACCACCATATGCTCCTCTTCTCCCAGGTGACAGGTGTTGACCGGGTGAGAGATTTCCTGAACACCAATATCCGGCGTGGCCAGCATGATACCCACTTCATCATAAGCACTACATCCATTGACATCTGTGACGGTGACGGAATAGTGGCCGATACCGGGTTCACTGATGGTATAGGTTTGTTCGCTACTCCCGTCCTGCCATTCATAGGATAAAAATCCGGGACCAGCGTCCAGGGTGTGTTCGAATCCCATTATTACCTGGTAAGGATCCCCCAGGTCCAGGTCAGGGCTTTCAAATACACCCACCGAGGTGATGATGGTATCGTTTCCCCGCTCCACATCCGGACTGTAGTCCACATACACCGTGAAATCGTACCAGCTTCCCGTGACTACACTTTCTGCATTGGAGAAGGTGAAGTCAAGCGTATGGCCGGGAAGGAAATTAGATGACAGGACCAGCGGCTCCGTGACCACCGTTCCACCATTAATCTGATAGTTCATGTTCAGAGACTCCCCGGATGGGATGATCTGGTTCCCCGAGTTTCTGATCCGGGCCGCCACAGTAATGGAGGAGGATAACTCGCAGGAGGTGGCCGGAGAAAGTAACTGTTCAAGCTCCAGATCGGAGGTGTTCAGGGTGACCAGTACCGTATCCTGACCGGTGCACTGGTTAACATCGCTGATGCTTACGTAATACATCCCAAGGCCTGTTTGATCGACCAGGAATGTTTCAGCTGCAGATCCGTCCTGCCAGAGGTAATCCGCATATCCTGGTCCCGGAGTCAGGAGATAACTGGAAGCATAGACTACCGTATCGGGGCCCAGATAAGCATCCGGGTAGCCAAATACCTGAAGGGTATGGAACAGGGTATCGTTCGTTGCATCCGTATCATCTTGAGTACGGGTGTAGAGTTTCAGTTCGTAAGCTCCAGGTGGTGAAAAATCGAAGGTTTCCGAATAGATATGATCCATGGTTTCATTTGGAAAAAAGCGCTGGGTGAGTACCAGGGTATCCTCAAAAAAGATGCTTGAATTGATTTCGCCCCCCACAAAAACGGAATCCCCAATCATCAGGGTGTCCGTACCCAGATTTTCAATGCTTACCTCCAGCGGAAGGGAGTTTTCAAGTTCGCAGTCCGAGGGTGGTCCCAGGTAGGTAGTCACACCCAGGTCGAGCACCAGTCTCAAAATATGAATGGTATCGGAAGCAGTGCAAAGACCATTGTCAACATTCACATGGTAGGTTCCTTCTGAAGCGACCTGAAATACCGAATCGGTAGACAAATCCTGCCACACATAGGTTTGTCCGGGTACTCCCGAGTAAGCTCTGAGCAGTACCGTATCGGGCATGGCAGTGGAAATATCTTCACCCAGTTCCACGTAGGGTTTACGCACCGTGATGGTTCGAACCAGGGTATCATTTGAAACAGGACCATAAAAATGAGGATCCGGGGTGATATTAGATACCCTGACCAGGTAGTCGCCGCTGTGACTGAAATCAAACGCTGAATTCATTTCATGGCTCATCGTCGATCCAACGGTCCAGTCGGCCGTAAGCACAAGGGTTTCTTCTGCAAGCTGTATATCTCCGTTACGATCAATATGATAAGCGATTTGTATTGAATCGCCCGTATGTAGTGTGGCGAGTCCCGAATTTCTCAAACTCAGGGTGAAAGTCTGTTCACTGCTTAAATCACAGGCACTTACCGGATCGATAATATCCAGAAGATCGATGTCCGGAGGAGCTTCCAGAATCTGTATATCATCCAGTGCAATACCGTCATACTGGTTGTTCAATTTATCGGCCATGAAAGTGAAGCGCAGCTGTACATTATCGTTGTTGGCCAGCAGGGGGGGAAGCAGATGGGTGATTGTGAACCAGTCGCCACTTTGACCACTCCAGCCATCCAGTTCCAGGGCACTTACAGAATCTTCGTTATACCAGTTCCAGTATTCATCCAGCCCTGAACTGTTGTCTACAGCACTCCAGTTTAGCCCGTCATCCAGGGAGTAATAAAGGGTGACGCCATCCACATCCTGTTCCGTATCCACCCATATTTTTGCAGTCAGCACTGGATTCTGAATGCCTGACAGGTCGAAACGAGGTGAACAAAAGTAGGCGGGTTCCAGATGGACCAGGTCACCGGTAAGCAACAGGTCATCGATATTCCAGCCGGCGGAAACAGATCCCCCGGCTGAGGAGTGAAATATAGAAAATCGCAGTCGCAGGGCAACGGTATTGGAAAAGATATCGGGGAGGGTGTATTCCCGGTTTTCGAATCCCATTTCCATAATCTCCCCTTGGCTGTTCTTCCACAGGGTGTGCCAGGTAGATCCGTTGTCCGGACTTACCTCCAGGCGGATGGAGTCTCCATTCTGGATGGAGATCCAACTGGCAAAGCTAATCCTGAGATTGCTATAAGCGCTCACGTCCAGCGCAGGAGACGTTGCCATGTATTCGGAACCCGTACCAATGCCATTTTCATATTCATAGGGATGAGATCCATTCCCTGATAGGTCGGTGCCTATACAGTAATATCCCGAATTGGCAAACCAGGGCAGGGCAGTGTTACTGGGAATCTCTCGCTCAAATTCACCGGAAAAGGTCCAGGAATTATCAGACTCAAACCCATCTTCAAAAATAATCTGGCTTCTTTCAGAAATCAGATCCCCGTAGGTGGAGCTTGTCCCGGTGATCCAGCTCATACTTCCCGAGTTTGCATGGTCGATCGAGCTCCCGGACGGGGTGCCATGGGTCCATATTTTATTTCCCATGGAACGCCAGAATCCCTCGCCTGTTTCGAATTCTTCCAGGTAGGGGGGGGCATAGGTGGGCACTAAATAAATCTCAGTGGCTATTTGATCGTTCCCGGTAAACTGGTCGCCCGGCATGGCCGTTCTTGCAAGTACCGAGGGGAGCAATCCCGGAACGGACAGGTCGGCCCGTGTGGAAAAAGTAAAATCCACGGTTCCGCCAACAGGAATGGCTACATTCATCTGGTTAATGGTCCAGCTGGCTCCCCCGTCAAAGGAGTACGCTACCGGCACCGGATCCACGATGTCTGCACCTCCATAATTTTTTATTCGCACCGTGACTGAATCGCTGCTGGTATGCCCGCTTCCACTCTGGGGAGTGATCCATTCGGAGACCCCCACATCCTTGGAAATAAACTCTCCGGTCAGAAACAGATCATCAATATTCCATCCGGAGTAGTTGTTAAAGCCATCGGTGGGCCCCAGTTTGAAACGGATTTTTACCTGTTCCGACCGGGAATATTCTTCCGGGATGGGAAGCTGAATTTCGGACCACTGAAAGTCACTCAGGTAGGAACTGTTTTCCCACAATGTATTCCAGGAAGAACCATTGTCATTGCTGATTTCTATGGCTGCCTGGTCCCAAACCTCAATATTCAGGTAGCGCATGAAAAAGAGATTTAAATTCTTGTAGTATCCGACATCAATAGTGGGTGTGGTCGCCCGATAGGAGGAAGCTTCGTTGAGGCCGGACTCATAATGGAAGGGATAGGCTCCTGTTCCGGTCAGGTCGGTCCCAAGTGCATAGGCTCCACTGAATGCTTCGGCAGGATTTGGATTTCCCGGGATTCCCCCCATTCCATTGGGGCTTGCTACTTCAAATTCCCCGGTAAGGGTCCAGTTGTTGACGCCATCAAAATTCTCCAAAAACCTGGTTTCACAGACAGTCTTATAGCCATCCGGAGACTGGTCGGTAGCCGGATAGGTCTGGCCATTGGCAGAGATGTCATGAGCTGCTACCATTACATCCAGGGAGTTCCCGTGAGCGGCATTCAGACTCACATCATAGGTGAGCCAGATATAGGAGATTCCGGGCGGAAGTTCGTGGTTCAGGTTTAAAAAACTTGCTATTCCCGAGCTAAAGTTGCCTGCGGAACCCAGTGGATTGCTTTTGTCAAAGTTCTGGGTAGTTGTACCGTATAGTTTTAATCCATTGGCATCCAGGTCTCCATCGTCGGTATTCAGGGAGGTGAACCGGATATTGTCCAGGGAGGCGGAACCTGAATTTCCAAAGACTTTGAGGTTAACCCGGAGGATGGGAATCTCCTTGGCTCCCGAAGGAACAAAATTTGAAAAAGGCTGAACGACTTCAATATCACCGATATAGAGCTGTTGGGATTCGGTCTCCTGAATGGTAATATTATCAATACAGGTTCCATATCCCCAGCGTGTATGTCCTTCAAAGGCCAGGTAGTAAGTTTCACTTGGGTTGGGCAGGTTCAGCTTTTGTTCCTCCCATTCATAGACCGGATCCAGGTATTCGTGCAAGAGGATCCATGGATCCGATGCAGACACTTTATAGTAGACCCGAAGCACATCCCAGCCGGTCGATCCTTCAAAGGTCCACGGAATCTGACACAGGTAAAAGCTAAGTTCCAGGGCGGTCGCCCCCAGCAGGTCCATCTCTGGGCTAATCAGCTTGGTGCGTTCGTTGCTGACCCCCTGCTTGAAAAAGATCGCATTGTAGATTCCGTCATAGGCAGAAGGGGGATTCCGGGTAATATCATCCTGATCGGCAGGCACCTGCCAGTTATTATCATTGGGGCTGTGGCCGCCGTTTCTGTATCTCCATGGTTCATTACCAGAGACTGCCTCTTCGGTCCATCCAACGGGTTTTAAGCCCGATTCAAATCCCTCGGACAAATGTATTTGTGAGAGTAGCTGCGAAATCGACAGGTTTACAAGCAGAAATAAGAGAAATCTGGACATTTTCATAAATCATCTGAATTTGATGCAACCCTATAACCCAACTGATAGTTTCTACGTATAATTGCAGGAAAGGTTCTGATAAACTCCAGGAAAAATTAGAAAAGTTTTTTTTACGTGATCATACATAAACAAATTATTATATGGTTTTGCCTTTTGGGATTGTTATCTGCTAACAGGCTTTGGGGCCAGGTAGATACCGATTTCTGGTTTGTGGTGCCGGAGCTCTCCCACAGAGGAAATACCGGTGGTACCCCGGGGAGGTTCCGGATTGCTACCCTGGAACTGGAGGCTTATTTGACCGTTAGTATGCCGGCCAATACCTACCATCCTGTCACGAATCCCACCGGTTTTCAGGATACCCTTATTTATATTCCTGCCAATTCTGCAGCGGAGCTGGATCTTTCCCATCTGATGGATAACATAACTTTTCCAAACAGGAACCTGTTGGAGAATAAACCGCTTACTCCTTCTGGCATCAATAATTTCGGGATCCACATCACCTCTACCAATATGATCAATGTTTACTGGGAGGTGAACTATGAATATGGTTCGGACCTGTGGACCCTGAAAGGGAATAACGGACTGGGAACATTGTTCTTCACCCCTTTCCAGGATGTATATGATAACAGGAATCTGAATCCGATGGCTTATTCAGCTATCGATATAGTGGCTGCTCATGATAATACCCGGGTAACCATCACCCTTCCTCCAGGAAAAGGAGCCAGTTATGGTTCAACCGTCAGCACTTTATTGCCCGGGGGGAGCCATGTGGTGAATCTGAATGCCGGCCAGACATTCTCCCTGTATCCCCGGAACTACAGCACCCTGGCCGCTGATCGGCTTGGTGGGACCAGGATAGAATCCGATCAGCCTGTTGGTGTAGTTGTGAAGGATGATGCGCTTAACACGGGACCTCAGGGTCAGCCTGTTATAGGCGACCAGCTGGTACCCGTGGATATTGTGGGGGACCGCTACATTGTACCTACCGTTAACAATCCCAATCTAGTTTTTGTAGTAGCTACGGAAAACAACACTCCTATCTATGTGACCAATGCGGATGGTTCTCCTGTTGGCGCTACTCCCTATACCACACTGAACCGGGGAGATCAGGCAATGGTGATCCTGAACAACGGCTCTCCTTATGCACAAATCACCTCCCAGGCTAATCCCGGAGACTCTTATTTGCCTTTTTATGTATTTCAGCTTTCAACCCTGAATCAGACCCGTGGAGGAGCCCTGGTGCCTTCCATCGGATGTACCGGGAATACACAGCTGGCATTTGCCCGGGCCAGGGAGGGGGAGAATATCTTCTATTTTTATCTGATCACTGAGGCTGGTAATGAAGACCAGTTTCTTGTGGACGGGGTCCGGAATGACGGAATTATTGATCCGGGAAGATTTACACCCATAGCCGGTAGTGGCGGATGGGTGGCTCAGCGAACAAACTCCATCAATGCTAACACTCTGCCAGTAGGTCAGCACCTGGTGGAAAATACAGGAGGAATCTTCCACCTGGCCATTATGAACGGCTTCCCAGGAGCCGGGCAGGGGGGATTTTATTATGGGTATTATTCCGACTTCGGTGGACTGAATGTGGGAGCCACGGTGGCCGGCACCAACTCTTCGGTGGTGCGGGCCTGTTACGGAGACCCGGTGCAGTTGCATGCTTTCGGGGGGACCACCTATGAGTGGACGCCCGATACCTATCTGGACGATGCCCACATTAACCTGCCCACGGCCATGAACCTGCCTCCGGGGGCCCATCTCTATACCGCCGAGGTTTCCGGGGCCTGTGGGAGCGGTTCCATCGATCTGACCGTGCAGGTTGCCCCTCCGGTAGTGGCCCATTTTGAGACCAATGTGGTTTCCGGCTGCTCTCCCCTGGAGATTCAGTTTGAGGACCAGTCGGAAGGAACCTATTCCTGGCAATATGATTTTGGGGATACCATAACTCCCCTGTTACGCTATGATGACAATCCGGCCACCCCTGATACCCCTCCGCCCGACCCTTTCATATTTACACATACCTATACCAACACCACCAATCAGCCCATTGATTATGAGGTGACCTTGCTGGTTAAGAACGAAAGCGGGTGTGCGGATATTCTGACAAAAACCATCACGGTATTTCCAGAAATTCACTCGGATTTTACGGTGGATCAGGACGATGGCTGCGATCCGCTGGAAGTGCAGTTTACCAACAATTCATGGGGAAATACCGATAGCTGGCTCTGGGAGTTTGGCGACGGCGGTTCCTCCACGGAACAGGACCCGCTACACGAGTACCGGAACCTCTTTGGTCCGGATAACCTCCTGTTTGATGCAAGGCTTGTGGCGATTTCCCCTTATAACTGCCGCGATACCTCTTCCCACCTGATCACGGTCAGACCTTATATCGAAGCCATTTTTGCCTATGATACCGTGGCGGAATGCTCTCCACATGAAATAATCATCAGCAATCAATCCATCGGTGCGGATAGCTATTTATGGACCTTTGGGGATGGAGCCACCTCCACATCCCCGGATACAGTTTTAAGACATACTTATTTTAATAATACAGCCTTCCCTGTGACCTATACAATCGCCCTGCGTGTGGAAAATGAAGAAGGTTGCACCCACCAGGTCCAACGCGAGGTTACTATCTATCCGGGAGTGAATGCCGATTTTATAGTTACACCCATAGAGGCTTGTTCCCCTTCCGAAATGGTCTTCCAGAACAATACCACCGGGGCTGCTGCCAGTTATTTATGGGATTTCGGAGACGGGGGAAGCTCCACGCAGGAGCATCCCATGCACTATTACGACAGGAATATGTTGCGGCATGATACCGTCTTTACTGTAAGCCTGGTGGCCACTACCAATGAATTCTGTCGCGATACAGCTCAAATGGACGTGACTATCCATCCCTATATCGAAGCTGCATTCACAGTGGATGATGTGGTGGGTTGCACCCCATTTGAAGTGGTCATCCACAATGAATCCATAGGAGCGGATGATTATTACTGGGATTTTGGAGATGGTTCGCCAGTATCCAATGACCCCTCCGATATTCTTAACCATATCTACCAGAATCCGGACACCAGTACCGCTGTATATCCGCTTCGCCTGATTGTGACGAATGAAGAAGGTTGCAGTGATACCCTGGTCAGAAACATCACGGTCCATCCGTTAATTACCGCCAGTTTCACTACCGACGGACTAACCGGATGCCATCCTCTGACAGTGACCTTTACCGACCTGTCGCAAAATGCCGTAAACTATTTGTGGGATTTTGGGGACGGAGCAGCATCTGTAGAACATTCGCCCGTTCATACCTTTAGTAATTTTGGGACTACTGACAGCGTTGTTTACCTGGTTAACCTCACCACTTCCACTGAGGATGGAGAGTGTGTAATGTCGGTGTCATGGCCCATTACGGTATACCCTCAGGTGGAGGCGGAATACACTTTTCCCTATGCTCAGGGCTGCGGACCCTTTGAAGTTCCATTTGAAAATCTTTCCATGGGCGGGGAAAGCTTCACTTGGGACTTTGGGGATGGTGTGCTGGTTAATACAGCTCTAGCCGATCCTCAAACCCACACCTTTGTGAATACGCTTGTGCCACCGGGACCACAGGATTTTAATATCAGTCTGACCGCTGAAAACCATTACGGATGTTCCAGCGAAGTGATTAAGACCGTAAGGGTTTATCCGGATATTGTAGCGGGATTTGAGGTGTCGGATACAGCCGGATGTCACCCGCTACAAGTAGATTTCACCAATCTGACCACCGGTGGGGCAACCTATGTATGGGACTTTGGAGACGGATCCACTTCCAATCTGCCGGACCCGGTCCACGTTTTTACCAATACCGGAACAATCGATTCGGTCTATACGGTGAAGCTATACACCCTGGCCCCGAATAACACCTGTGACGATTCCGTTTACTTGGATATTAGGGTGCACCCGTACATTCAGGCCAATTTTACGGTACCGGTGAGCCTGGGCTGCAATCCCTTTGATGTGGAGATCTTTAATGCATCTGTAAATGCGGATACCTTCTACTGGAATTTTGGAGACGGAAGCCAGCTGCTTACCTACAATCTGGATCCGATCTACCACCAGTTCGATAATACCGGCAATTTTCTCAGCCAGCAGGACTACGAGATTACTCTCGTGGCGGAAAACTATGCAGGCTGTACCGACGAAATCAGGAGAACCATTACCGTGGAGCCCGACCTCCTGGCAGGATTTGATGTGTCGGACACGGCAGGTTGTCATCCACTTACCATAAACTTTACCAACCATACTCAGCAGGGAGCCGCCTATTACCACTGGGATTTTGGTAATGGTACCACTTCCATGGAAGAGAATCCTGTACAGACCTTTACCAATATCGGGGCAGCAGACTCTATTTACCGGGTATGGCTCTATACCACTGCCTCGAATAATGAATGCAGGGACTCCTTCTATATGGACATTTTGGTGCACCCCTATATGATGGCTGATTTCACCTTCCAGGAGCAGGTCCATTGTTCTCCATCTCAGGTTGAATTTCATAACGCCTCTGTGGGCGGGGATATTTTCTATTGGGACTTCGGAGACGGACAACGGGATACCACTACCGGCTTAAGTCCGGTGACTCATGTATATACCAATGCCGATTTTGCAAGTAACGGGGTTTTCCAGGTGACTCTGCTGGCGGAGAATTCGGCCGGATGTACCGCCCAGATGAGCAGGGTGGTTGAAGTATATCCGGCCATTGAGGCAGTGATCGACCCCGATGTGATCGCCGGGTGCCATCCCCTGGAGGTTGATTTCTCAAATCTCTCCCGGGGAGGTTATACCTACTCCTGGGATTTCGGGGACGGGGCCACCAGCAAGGCTGACAGTCCGCTACATACCTTTACGAATTTCACAGGCGCTCCTGTTACCAGGACAGTGCGATTGCTGGCCACCTCGCAATTTAACTGTACCAGCAATACGACAATGGATATTACCATTTACCCGAAACCTGCGGCCAGATTCGAAACAGATCAGATTATAGACTGCGCCCCCTTCGATTTGCCGTTCACCAACACGAGCATTCACGGGGACGAATATACCTGGAGTTTTGGAAACGATACAACCTTTACCATGACCACCATGGATCCGGTGAGTCATACCTTTGATAACCAGAATGCTGATATTTCATCTTACAGGATCACCCTGGTTGCAAGCACCAGCTTTGGCTGCCTGGATACCGTGGAGCAGGATATCTATGTATATCCCCGGACCATAGCCGATTTCTCTTTTAACGATGGAGACTGCAGTCCCTTTATGGCCTATTTTGTGAATGAATCGGTACGGGGGCAGACCTATGTCTGGGACTTTGGCGACGGGACCGGTGCAAGATCGACGGATCCCAGTAATCTTTACTTTAATCTTACCGGTAAGGATAGCGTCTATTACATTACCCTGACCTCGACTTCCATGCATGGTTGTGTGGATTCTCACACCGATTCGGTAGATGTCTATGCTCAACCCGATGTGGAATTTCTCGCCTCTCCAACCCACCAGATGTATCCGGATGCGACCGTGGACTTTACCAATGAATCCAGCCAGGGCTACTGGAGTTATCAGTGGGATCTGGGTGATGGCACCACCAGTAATCTGGAAGATCCGCCGGCTCATACCTATAATACCTGGGGAGAATATGTGATCTGGCTGCGTGCTTCCACTCCGCATTGTTCTGATTCTGTGTCCCACTCTGTCCGGATCCTCCCGGCTGCACCTGTTGCGGCATTTGACACGGTCATAGGGGACTGTGAACCTCATACGGTACAGTTCAGAAACCGGTCGATTTTTGGAGAGACTTATCTTTGGGACTTTGATGATGGTTCAACATCTACGGAATTCGAACCGGTACACACCTATGAGAAATATGGGTATTACAATGTGAAACTAACAGTGACAGGTTTGGGAGGAACCGAATATGCATACAGACAGGTGGAGGTCTACCGCATGCCCTATGTGGACTTCAGAGTGGAACCAGAGCTGGTGATGCTACCCGATGAGGAGATACACCTCTTCAACCTCTCCACCCACGGATCAACGTATCTCTGGGATTTCGGAGATGGAAATACCTCCACGGAAGAGAGTCCAAGGCATCTCTATACTGCTATTGGCATATTTAATATTTCCCTGGAGGTATCCACAGAGCATGGCTGTACAGACCGCATGCTAAAGACCGCAGCAGTAACTGTTGAGGGAGAAGGGGTCATCCTTTTCCCCAATGCCTTTAAGCCTGATTTGAATGGCCCAAATGGTGGATATTATGATCTCAAGGCCCGGGAGCTGAACAATATCTTTCATCCCTACTGGGAAGGGGTGGCCGATTATCACCTGGAGATTTATACCCGCTGGGGGGAGAAGCTATTCTACAGCGATGATGTGAACAAGGGTTGGGATGGATATTTTAAAGAAGAACTCTGTGATCAGGCTGTATACGTATTCAAGTGCTGGGGATTTTTCCATAACGGGGAGCTGTTTCAGGTCAAGGGAGATGTAACCCTGCTTCATCATAATCAGAATTACAGATTTTTATAATACCTCTGTTTATATGTTTTCGTATCCTGCAGGCAGGTGTAGCTCCAGGGGGGGAAGTGAGAGTACCATGATGGGGGTTTTCAGCCTGTTCGTTCGATTGCAGCAGATGGATGGCGTGGCCGCCCGGTCTGACCACCCGTTCGATCTCCAATAATTCCTCGTCCAGCTTCCATCCAATGGCATTGGAGGTGATCAGCATATCGAGGGAGTTTTCAGGCAGGGGTATGGAGTCCAGGGTGCCGTCCATCACAAATAGATTTTTCACCCTCTCGCTGACAGCTTTTTCTTTCATGTAGGAGCGAAAACGGGAAACGGGTTCCACCGCGTAGACAATACGAACCAAGGGTGCTGCCAGGAAAGCGATTCTGCCGGTCCCTGCCCCAACGTCTGCCACGACCTTTCCTTCCAGGGAAGTGATTGCACTGATTTCGCTGATCTCCCACCTGATCGGAGAACGGGCATTGAATTGTTCCGGATATTTATTGAAAATAATCAGATCTGCGATTTCCCACAAAGCTTCCTGGTTTTGTGCTTCAATCGTTTCTTTTGCTTCAGGAGACCTGTTCTCTTCCAAAATCCTGGCAAGGAAAGAATGGATGGGCGGATGCTTTGAGATCAGGAACCTGTATACCACCGGGTAGGTACGGACCAGGGTGGCAAACTCTTTTTCAGCCACCCGGTCCGGGAGGTAGGCAATCTGAAAAGATTCCAGCAACAGGAGATCCTCCCACTGCAGGGAGATATCCGGGAATTGTCTCCTGAGTCTTTGTGAATAGGTCATTCTTTTGCAAATGCAAGTTAGTGATTGTGGGACATAACAGGAAGAAAGGAGGTAAAATATCGGAAAATCGGTACTTTTATTCAGTAGCAGGTAAATCAATCCTTCTAAAATGATAGAATATCGGAAATCTTTTCAAAGAAGCCTGCGTTTTGGTTGGGTCCTGTCAGCTGCACAATTTAACTATCAAATAACTTCAAATATCCAATGATGTCTTATTCTGCTTCTGCAAAGCACTATTCAAGAATAATCCGGAGAGTTGTTTTTACGGTCCCGATCCTGATTTGTATTGCCTGTACCGGAACCAGGACTTCCCTTGAAACCCTGACGGTGGAATACTCCGTGAAACCCCTGGGAATGGATGTGGAACAGCCACGGTTTGGGTGGCAGATGATGGCCCCGGACAATACCAGAGGGGTGTATCAGACAGCCTACAGGATCATTGTAAAGGATCCTGCAGGAGAAATTGTCTGGGACTCGGAAAAAGTGGATGAGGGTTCTTCGGTGGCGATCCGATATCAGGGCCGGCCGCTGCAGTCATCCACCAGATACTCCTGGAAAGTTACGGTCTGGGATCAGGACCAGGAGGATTGGAGCGATGCTTCCTGGTTCGAGACCGGATTGATGAATCCAGATCCGGATCTAAGCGCCTGGGAGGGGGCACAATGGATTGGGGGAGGAGACAAGGATCTGGTTTTCTATTCACATTACCAGCTGATTTTTAAACTGAAGTATGCCCTTTCCATTGCGGAAGGGAGCACGAGAGCCGGGGTAGTATATGGTGCCAATGATATCAGGCTGATGGACAAATACAAGAACATCTTCCAGGCAGAAAACGGAGAAGATGAAAGTTATATCAAGCTGGAACTCGATATTTCCGGGTTGGAAGGATCTTCAGGTGTTCCGGCCAGGCTGAATGTCTACCGGGTGGGATATACCAGAGAGGATAGGGCTGATGAACCTATAAAATATTTCGATATAAAACCATCTGTCATTCATCCGGGCAATAAAAACGACCGGCATGATTTTGAAATCAGCAGCGCTTTCGGACGTTTATCCATTGTTCTGGATGGAGAAAGTGAGTTTTTCATCAGGGAGAAAACGGAAGAACCCGCGGGATTTGAGGCCAGGTTCGGGAGAGGGGGTGGTGGTGCTTCTGTGAACCTGAATCCTGTGGGTTCAGGAGGAAACTACATCCCGTTTGGAATGGTTTGTGACATTGGTTTCTCCATAGGGGCCGGTCAGCAGGCCACCTGCACTGATTTGGAGATCCTGAATGACAGACTCCCGAACAATACCCTGTTTAAGGAGGATTTGTCCGGGGATTACGAGGGAATATTTGCAGGACGGATTTCTGTTGCAGGGGGATCCTACCTGTTGAATGGCGGCCAAACCGGAGCGCTGGTACTGGCCAATCCCAGCAGGAACTCTACTCCCATGCTCAGAACCGGGTTCGAAGCTCCCAAGAGAGTGGCCGCTGCCCGCCTGTATGTCACAGCACGGGGAATTTATGAGATATTTCTCAACGGCGAAAAAGTAGGCCAGGATTTTTATAACCCCGGACTGACCCAGTATAATAAAACGCATATGTACCAGACCTACGACGTAACGGAAATGATCCGTGTCGGCAGCAATTCCATGGGAGCCATGATGGCTGAGGGATGGTGGAGCGGACTGCTGAGTTTTGGATCCATCTGGAACCATTTTGGCGACAGGCAATCCCTGCTGGCCAAACTGGTCCTGACCTACAAAGATGGCTCCAGGGAGGTTATCACCAGCAACGATGCAAATTGGAAGTATTATAACAATGGGCCGGTTGTTTACAGCAGCCTGGACCTGGGAGAGGTCTATGATGCTAACAGGGAAGTACTGACGCAAGGGTGGACAGAAAGCGATTTTGACGATTCCGGATGGAAGTCTGCCTCCATGGTCCCCCTGGAAGGCACTTCTTTCGCGGGTAGCGAAAGAGAATTCGACGGCTCGCTGACCGAGTTTAATTTCGGGGAAATGCAGCTGCTGGGACAGATAGGGAACAGTGCCGGGGTATTCGAAACCCTCACGGCGCAGAGCATGAAGGAGGTACGTGAAGGAGTGTATGTTTATGATATGGGACAGAATTTCGTGGGTGTTCCCAGAATCACCATTCAGAACGGAAGTGCCGGCGATACTATGGTTCTCAGATATGCCGAAATGCTCTACCCCGACCTGGAAGAATCGGGAAAAAATGTAGGAATGATCATGACTGAAAACTACCGGGCTGCCCTTTGCCAGGATCTTTATATCATGAAAGACGGGGATCAGGTATTTCAGCCGAAGTTCACATCCAGGGGATACCAGTATATCGAGATTACCGGTATTCATGAGCCATTGCCCCCGGGAGCGGTAGAAGGAATAGCCATCAGTTCAGTTCTGGATCTTACGGCCGATTATCACACTTCCAATGAAAAGGTGAATCAACTCTGGTCGAACCTGGTCTGGTCCAATGTCGATAATTTTCTATCCATTCCCACCGATTGTCCCCAGCGTAATGAAAGAATGGGATGGTCGGGCGATATATCGGTATTTTCCAGAACAGCCACCTATGTTTCGAATGCTGACCAGTTCTTGAGACGGCATATGCTGGCGATGCGTGATGTGCAAAAGTCAAACGGCAAATTTACCGATGTGGCCCCGGTTGGCGGAGGCTTCGGAGGGGTCCTGTGGGGCAGTGCAGGAATTACAGTAGCCTGGGAGGTCTATCAGCAATATAAAGATATATCCCTTCTGGAGGAGCATTACGATGCCATGGTTGCCTACGCCGATTATCTGCAGAGCACGATCAATGAAGAAACGGGAATCACCAGCGATGGCCAGCTGGGCGACTGGTTGGGTCCCCAGAATAATATGCTGGGAACCCCGTTCCTGACAAGCGCCTATCATGTATATGACCTTTGGGTGATGAAAAATGTGGCGGAAATACTGGGTAAACAGGAGGATGCTGACCGCTTTGAAGAGTGGTACAGGCAGAGAAAGGAATTTTTTAATCATACCTTCATTAACGAAGAAGGCAGGACCATGGGCCTTGTTGGAGGAGGCCGGGGTTTTGACGGGCGTGTGGCACCTCCGGCAGAATGGAAGCTGGCCGATACCCAGACCTCCTATGCGGTCGGTTTGGCTCTGGGCACTTTCAGGGATGATCTTGTGTCGCAGATGGGCCGGAACCTGGCAGAAACGGTAAGGCGCCGGAATGCGGATGACAGCGGGGAGATCCGTCCGGAATATTCCTTAATGACCGGTTTTATAGGAACAGCCTGGATAAACAATGCATTATCGGACCAGGGCTACAGTGAACATGCATACCGGCTGCTTCAGAACAATCAATATCCCTCCTGGCTGTATGCCATCGATCAGGGAGCCACCTCTATCTGGGAACGCCTGAACGGATACACCGTTGAAAACGGTTTTGGGGGAAATAACAGCATGAACTCCTTCAACCACTATTCCTTCGGGGCAGTGGGTCAATGGATGATGGCCTATTCACTTGGCATTCAGCGGGATGATCCCGGGTTCAAAAAATTTATCCTTCAGCCCGAACCCGATCCCACCGGTGAAATGACATGGGCCGAAGGTTATTACGATTCCGTGTACGGCCGGATATCCAGCAGCTGGAAAATCCGGGATGGCCGGCTGGTTTATGAGACGGTGGTGCCGGCCAATACAGAAGCCACCCTTTATCTGCCTGCGATATCTGTTGGCAGTGTCCTGGAAAATGGCCGTGAGGCGAATAGTTCAGAGGGAGTTTCCTTTCTGAAGTTCGAAAAGGGAAGAGCTGTATATCAATTGAAATCAGGGAGTTACAGCTTTGAAAGCTCCCTGGATTAAACCATTGACAGAAGAATAGATCATAGATACATTAAACTTGTCTATTTAAATCCAAAAAACTATGAAAACACTATTACGAATTCCAGCACTTTTACTTGCGGTACTTTTTGTGGCTTCGTCTGCTTTAGCCGAAGTCCCCGCAGCAAAAAAGAAACAGCTTGGGATCGCGACCTATTCCGTAAAAGGACTTGAATCCGATCTGGAGGGTGTTTTTAAATCACTTCAGAAGGATGGCTATGTCGTTATGGAAATCGCCAATTACAATGCCCGGGAAAGAACCGTGGCAGGATTATCTCCCGGCGATTATGCAGCTCTGGCAGAAAAGTACGGGATGGACATTATTTCCAGCCATGCACGGACCGGCTTTGATGTAAACGATGTGGACGGAACCCTGGCAGCCTGGGGAAAAGTTTTTGACGACCATAAGGCCATGGGCTGCAAGTATGTGGTTCTTCCGATGAACCGGTGGGCCGATAATGTGGAACAGATGAAGGTGGAATGCGACCTGATGAACCTGATCGGTGAGGAGGCCAATAAAAGAGGATTGAAATTCGGATACCATAACCACAACCAGGAGTTCGAAAACATCCCGGGAACGGAGCAGAAGATCGAGGATTTTCTGATTGCCAATACGGATCCGGATAAGGTATTTTTCCAGATGGACGTATTCTGGGTAACCCAGGGCAACGCCGATCCGGTCGCATATCTGAAGAAATATCCCGAACGCTTTGAGGTGCTGCATATCAAAGATGATTATGTAATCGGTGAAAGTGGCAAGATCGACTACAAGGCCATCTTTGACCAGTTCTATAAGAACGGGCATAAGGACTGGTTTGTGGAAATTGAAGAGTATATGACTCCCGAGCAAAGGGCCGAGCAAAGGGCCCGGTTCGAGGAGATGAGAAAGCGTCAGCAGGAGCAGCAGGCTGCCGGAGCCCAGGCTGGTCAGGAGAGACAGAACCGTCCTCCCATGGGTCCCCCGCAGCGTTCTCCGGAGGAGGAAGCCAGGAGGCTGAAGACCTCTCTGGATGCGATCTCCAAAAGCGCTGCTTTCCTGAATGCCTCTGATTTTGTGAAATAGATTAGGAGTAGTATAGTTTTAGTTGGACGGCTTCAACCGAAGCTCGTTTAAGAAGCCATCTGGTTTTGTAAATTTCCCGGATGGCTTCTTTATTAGAATTTTCAGTATGGGAATAATAAGTGACTAATAATTCTCGGAGAGATGAAAAGAAATGCCTTTATGATCATGATCGTTTTACTGTCCGGTACAAGCCTGGCTTTTACTCAGTTTAACAGAGGGCCGCGAACCCCAATGACACCCTGAAATCCACTCAGGTCCTGTCAAACGGCGATGTGGTATTACAAATCTATGCCCCTGAGGCAGAAGAGGTGGCCATTGGAGGGGACGCTGTTCCATGGGGACAGAATATAGACGGGATAAAATCAGAGACCGGGGTCTGGACCTTCACCCTTCCCGGGGTAAAGTCCGGAACCTATCGTTATCATTTCATCGTGGATGGGGTTAGAGTTTATGATCCGAAAGCTCCGGGAGCTTTTGAAACTTCGGCCCTTCTCGATGTATGGCCGGGTGGAGAGGAGGAATTCTTTGTATTAAGAGAAGAGGTGCCGCACGGGGGCCATGTCTGTCATACATTATTTTTCTTCTACTAAAGAAAGTTTGCGCAGGATGCACATCTGGACCCCGTCGGCTTACAACCTTGGCAATGAAACACTGCCGGTGTTATATCTTATTCATGGTGGAGGAGACAGCGATATGGCCTGGCCCTCTGTGGGTCGTGCAGGTTACATCATGGATAATCTGCTTTCCGAAGGAAAATGTGAGAGAATGATCCTGGTGATGCCCGACGGAGGCATCGATACAAAGATCTTTGCCAGAGATCTTAAGAACGATATTATCCCCTACATAGAATCGAATTACAAAGTATTTACCGATGCCGGGCACCGTGCTTTGGCAGGACTATCCATGGGGGGACTTGAAGTCCTGGATGCCTTCATGGCCTATCCCGATATGTTTGCCTATATCAACGTGATGAGCTCGGGCTGGTTTGCCAACAATAAGGAGATGTTTGAAGCAGGCGATAAACGCCTGGCAGAAATTGGCGCCCGGCTGAACAAAACTGTCAGGTATTTATTGTTCACCCAGGGGGGACCTGAAGATATTGCCTACAATAATGGCAGGGAGATGCTCAAGGTTTTTGATAAACACCAGATCAAATATGAATTCAGTGAAATGCCCGGGGGACATTCCTGGCTGGTATGGAGAAAAGATCAGAGGAACTTTGCCCAAAAACTATTCAGGTAAGCAGGCCCGGAAGGAAGCTCCGGCGCCTCCCAACAGGGCATGGGGCTTCAGGTTCAGATCACCGAAAACCTCATCGGTCAGACCCAGGATAAAATGCTTGTATTTTTATAACTTTGCAAATCCGTAGCAAACAGATGGGACTGGTCGTTTCAATCAAACCGGTCTGCCACCCAGAAACTACCTATAATACCACAATTTTAACTTGCTGAATAAGACAGGTGAAATTAAGTACTATGTTAAAAAATCAGAGATTATATTCCATGAAAGCTACAAATTTAAAAGGCGATATTTTTGGAGGCTTAACGGCTGCGATAGTGGCCCTGCCACTGGCACTGGCCTTTGGCGTACAATCTGGACTGGGAGCAAGTGCTGGTCTCTATGGAGCAATGATGCTGGGGATGTTTGCTGCCATTTTTGGCGGAACCAATACCCAGATCAGCGGTCCAACCGGCCCCATGACTGTCGTGTCGGCTACGGTAGTCTCAATCGCAGTTGCCAGGCATGGAAATATGGATTCGGCCTGGGGTATCATTATTCTGACCTTTTTGATGGCGGGAGCATTTCAAATTGTATTTGGCCTGCTGAAGATCGGAAAATACATCAAGTATATTCCTTACCCGGTGCTGTCTGGTTTTATGAGTGGCATCGGAATTATTATTATTGTTTTTCAGCTTTTCCCGATGATGGGCTTAGCTTCTCCAGGTAAAGTGCTTGAAGTCTTTTCCAGAATTCCGGATGCAATAAATAATCGGAATCATATATCGATCTTACTGGCAGCAGGAACTGTTTTGATCATCTATGTTTTTCCCAGATTCACCAGGCTCGTTCCAAGCACCCTGATTGCTCTTTTGATCATCACTTTGGTAAGCACTGTATTTGCATTCGATACACCTTTGATTGGAGAGATGCCGGCCGGACTTCCAACATGGAAGGTTTTATCATTGGCTCAGTTAAGCTTTTCTGATATCGCTTTGGTATTTCTGCCCGCCATAACATTAGCAGGCCTTGGCTCTATTGATACACTGTTAACCTCCGTGGTGGCAGATAATATTACCCGTACAAGACATAGAAGCAATAAAGAGCTGATCGGACAGGGAATAGGCAATATGGTGGCATCACTCTTCGGTGGAATTCCGGGAGCCGGAGCTACCATGAGAACTGTAGTTAATGTTAAAGCAGGAGGAAGAACCAAATTGTCGGGTGTGATTCATGCCTTTCTTTTACTGCTTATAGTATTAGGATTGGGGAAATATGTGGCATACATTCCACTGGCTGCACTGGCAGGCATATTAATTACCGTTGGGATCAGTATCATCGACACACGTGGACTGAGAAACATTTTAAGTATATCCAGGTCCGACGCGCTTATTCTGATTATTGTTTTATTGCTGACCGTATTCGTAGATCTTTTACAGGCAGTTGGTATTGGCATGGTGATCGCCTCTCTCATTTTTATGCGCAAAGCAAGTGATATGGTAGAGGCAAATACTTCTCTGACCAAAGTGGACAGATATGACCGCGAAGTGGCCTGGGAGGACGAAGTAAATCTGCCTCTGAACAGAGATCATGTCTACATTAAAAGATTTGATGGTCCCCTGTTTTTCGGTGTAGCTTCCAAAGTTCTGGACCGGATTAACAAGATTCCAGCCGATGCGGAAGTGATTATTTTTCGAATGAAAAAAGTCCCGTTCATTGACCAGTCCGGCCTTTATGCCCTTGAGGAGGTGATCAAAGAGATGCAGAAAACAGGAATTATTGTTGTTCTGACCATGACACAGCCTCAACCATTATCTTTATTAAGAAAAACCAAATTTATACCTGAAATATTACCGGAGAAGTATCTTTTTAGTAGTATTGAAGATTGTTCAGTCTGGTTATCGGAATATTCGCGGAACAATGAAATCATTCGCAAATGAACCTGGAAGAAATCCGTGAGTACTGCCTCTCCAAACACGGGGTCACCGAAGGATTCCCCTTCAACGATACGGCCCTGGTCTTCAAGGTGGGTGGCAAGATGTTTGCGGTGCTTGACTTGTCAGAGAATAGCCGGGGCCTCACCTTGAAATGTGATCCGGTGCTGGCCATAGAGCTCCGGGAACAGCACCCGGAAGTTACTCCCGCCTGGCACTTCAACAAGCAGCACTGGAACGGGGTAAGCCTTGAAGGTGCCGTCAGTGATAATCATCTGAAAGAGTGGATCGACCATTCCTATACCCTGGTGTATTCAGGGTCGTTTTGAAAACAGATCCTTAAAGGCACTATCCAGGTCGGGGAAAAGAAATGTATACCCTGCAGCCTGGATCTTTTCAGGGGAAACTCTGCTGCCCCTTAAAAGCATCAGGGACATTTTACCAAAGATCAGTTTTATGATACATGCAGGAATATTTGGAAACCAGAAAGGTTTATGAAGCCTCCCGGCAATCTTTCGGGTAAGTGCCTTGTTGCTGATATGTTCCGGAGCGACCGCATTATAGGCCCCGCTCATGGACTGATTCTCCAGGGCATGGATATACATGCCACTCAGGTCGTCCAGATGGATCCAGGGCATATACTGTCTGCCGGAACCTATGGCCGAGCCAAGCCCCCATTGAACAGGGATCTTTAGTTTTGATAATGCACCCCCCTTCTTTGAGAGAACAATTCCTGTTCTGAGTTTCACGGTCCGGATGCCAATTCCGGTAAACTGATCAGCAGCTTCTTCCCATTTTTTACAGGTTTTTCCCAGAAAGTCATGGGCAGGCGGGTTAGATTCTATAAAAACCTGTTCAGAAGTGACGGCTCCATAGTATCCGCTTGCTGAGGCAGAAATAAAGGCTTTCAGCTGCCTGTTTCCCGGATCTATATGCTTAAAAATCAAATCGATGGATTTGACTCTGCTGTCAACAATTTCTTTCTTCCTTTTTTCGGTCCACCTTTTTTTCCCGATATTGGCCCCTGCCAGGTGAATGATATAATCACAGCTGTTGATGGCTTCTTTATCAATTTCACCGCGATCAATGTTCCAGGTATATCCGGGTGTTTCGGAGTCCGGGTCCTTGCTTCTTCCGAGAATGGCTACTTCATATCCTCTTTTCTGTAGCTTAACACCCAGATCTTGCCCTATGAGACCCCTTCCTCCGGTAATGATGACACGTTGCATATTCAATATATCAATGAAGCATTCGTTATATTTGTATCTTGATCCGTTGAAAATAGAAAAGTTATGACAAAAAGAACAATTTGGGCCCTTACATTGCTGATTTTCTTTGGAGTGGCCACATATGCACAGGGAAATGGTGTAACGGTGAAGATCAATGACCTGGAAAAGGTAAACACCACCGTGATGAATGCAAGCTCTTCCTCCTCATCCTCCTGTAATTCTTCAGACTTTCCCGTATACCAGGGCACGGAGCAGAAGGATGTGGATCTGGCCGGTTTGACCTGGATCAGTGTTCGTCACGACCTGACTCCCAGTGATCCCAATTATGTCAAGCTGGAACTGACCTTCAAGGATGGAACTACCGGCATCTATGAAATGGTCAGGTATGTCCGTTTTACCGGAAAGACCGAAGAGGGGAATTACTCAAAAATGGTAAAGGACATCAATACCGTTGAGATTATCCGGAAACCCTGACGGGCCTTATTTACAGGGAGAACCAGAAGTTGGCCTTAAGCATGATTACATGGTTCCCCCTGATCCCGAAAAGATCCCCGGCAATATCCCGGATGGGGTTGTAAGCCGATTCCCACCCGGAGCGGTCATGTGACCAGACCACATACAAGGTCGATCCCAGTTTATATTCCCACCGGAACACCAGGTTGGAACGAAACTGCATGAAGCTGAAATCGGGATTGTTAAAACGGAAGGTTTCAGCGTTCCTTTCAAAGGAATAACTGTTCATCGCTGGATCATAACTCAGGTCCAGGGTCTCCAGCCGCTGGTCCATATCCCTCATCTCAGATTGGTTCACTCTTTTGAAATCATGATATTCACCAACCGCATAGTAGGGGCTTCCATAATACTGGAGGGACAGTTCCGGGCTAAGGTACAGTTCCGTCCGGAATGTAAATGCGATGGTATGATGGTCAATGGCACCAAGCACATATTCGGTGGAGGAGCTTCCTGTTATGGAATTTACATATTGCTGATGATACCTGCGCTGCGACAAATCTGCCAGTCCGCTTATTTTCAGTCTTTTCACCGGGAGCCAGGTGATACCAAGTCCCAGGAGGTTTGCATGGAAGCCCTCCATACCCAATGAAGTATATTGATATTCGATACTTGCGGACAGATCTTTGGCAGTATTACTGCCTGTAGCCAGTTCGAGCTGATAGCGGGGGTCATTCCGAAGCGCAGGCCCTCCCCTTAATTCCCGTATGTCCAGAATGGAGAAGGCATAACTGGAGCCCAGGGTGAAACTCCACAGGGCATTGTTTCTGATGGTCAGGGCGGCTCCGGCCTGATTCCCGGTATTTTCACCCCCGAAGCTCCACCTGGCCTCCTGGTAAAGCTTCAGGATATAACTTCTGAGCCACTTCCGGGGCTCATTCATTTCATAAGAGACCTCCAGGCGTTCCCCCAGGAAATCGGACTGCCTGATATATCCCACATCATTCAGGTTCAGCCCCGGGCTTCTGTACTGCCCCTGGGCATGGAAATTGAATCTTCCTCCGTTTTTTCCGATCCTGATGAATGCGCCATGGCCACCCAACTGCTCCCTGAGGCTGTCCACTTCTAAATAGCCGGCGTCCGGACGCTGGTAACGGTGGTTATGTGACAGCTGTTGCTCCAGGATCGCTTCCCTGGATCCCTTTAACTGACTGGCGATAGTTTTGAGTTCCAGGTAGTAGTTCTTGTTATTCCAGTAATGCAGCAGGTCCAGTCCGCCGCTGATGGCATTTTCGGGCAGGAAACCTTTACTTACAGAATCGCCGGAAAACCGGTTAACCAGGCTGAAAACCCCTCCCACAGTGCTGTTCCCTTCATTAAAATCCTTTTTTATCCGTGAAGCCAGATAATTGGAAAGGGGCGAAACCAGGATCTCTTTTTCCTCGTCAGACTCACTGGTAAGTACCCCGTGTGCTCCGGCGGTCAGGCCATTGACCAGGCCCACGGACAATCCATTCCTGTTCTTACCCGTGATTTTTGCTGCTCCGAGGATCGTGGTCCTGTCGGGAAGGTCTGATACGGTCCAGTCGCTATAAGGATTCACAAAGGCCGGGGTACTTCCGATTCGCCTGGAATAATAGGGAATGTCGCCGTCCAGTTCAAAATCAAAGACATCGTTCCCTTCCAGGAAAAAGGGCCTCTTCTCATCATAAAAGGTTTCAAAGGAGGTGAGATTCAGTACCGACGGATCGGCTTCCACCTGTCCAAAATCGGGATTTACGGAGAGATCCAGGGTAAAGTCGCTGCTGATACCAACCTTGGCATCCAGTCCCCCGTTCAAATCAAAGGAGCCTGCCGGATCTTCTCCCTGGAGGTGAGCAAAGGACCCCAGCGCATAGGGTAGAAACTCCACCTGGCGGGAACTCCTGATATTTTCAATTCCCTGTATTTCTCCAAAGAGATAGACAGTGGCAGGCGCCTCTCTGGGTACGGGATTCCAGCTGCAAGCTTCCTGGTTCCTGGGAATCACCCTGTATAAGTGTAATCCCCAGGTGTGTTCCGGCTGGTTGGCATAACGAATCTGACTGAAAGGGAGTTTGATCTCGGCGATCCAGCCGGTGTCTGTCCTGGTGGTGGCTCCGTCCCACACGGTATTCCAGTTAAAATCAAAACCCCAGTCGCCCAGATGCTTCAGGTCCATTTTCTGTCCGGCTACCGAAATGCTGAATTCGAATGCAGTCCGCTTGTCAAAATAGCTGTCCAGGGCAAAGCCAGTCATGTCCCCGACCCGTGAATCCCTGCGGCCCAGCTTATCGATGATCTTATCGGGCTCACGGTCCTGGCAGATGATGGCCACATACAGATTAGAATAGTCATAGAGGATCTTGAAAAATGTGTTCTCACTGGCCGGACGGCCACTGTAGGGAAACTGTTGGATAAAATCGCCCTGCCACTCTCCCAGGCTCCAGATCTCATCATCCAGTAATCCATTAATTCTGGGTTCAGCTCTTTCGCCGATATTTACGGGCTTATAAACACGCTTGTTTTGAAGCAGCGAGTCCAGATTCTGTGCATATATATCCTGTTTTACCAGCAAGAAGAACAGAGCAGGAAGAAAGAACAGGATTTTGAGCATCGCGATCCAGTAAATCGAGGAATAAGATACAACTATCTTCGGGGCAAATCAAGGAACCAGCAAATTACATCCCCGGATATCGCTGTGGTCAAAGCGTCCCAGTACTTCAAAGCTTCCGTCTTCATGGGTCTTGCCCAGGTCGCCCGTGGCAATAAAGGAACAGCTGTACAGATTTGCCGGATCGATGATATTGATTCCTCCGCTCTGTCCGGCCGGGAGCAGGGAGAAGGGATCGTTGGGATCACGAATCAGGATCTTCATCCAGGGGGGCGGATGAAACAGCCCCTGGCCCCGGGAGTAAGCCTGAGAGAGCAGCTCGGTCATCCCGTATTCGGAATGCACAGCATCCAGGTTAAAGGCATGCATCAGTGCTTCGTGTAATTCGCCGCGCACCATTTCCTTCCGGCGCCCTTTCATCCCTCCTGTCTCCATGACTGTGATGTTCCTTTCAAGGGACATGGGATGTTTTTCAGCCAGATCCAGCAAGGCAAAACTGACTCCCAGGAGCAGCGTGGGATGATGGTCATTGTTGCGTTTTTGCAGGATGGCCGACAATTCCTTCATTTGATCCAGGTAAAAGCCGCTATCGGAATGCTTCGACCAGCGGATCAGTTGATTCATCATATAGACCAGGGAGGAAGACTCCCGTTCCAGGTAGGAGGGCAGCAGGGCCAGGATGCATAGTTCTTCGGGGGAACCATAAGAGGCATTGAAGCTCCTTAAGAAGCTTTCCCGGTAGAGCCCGGTATCGGCTACATGATGCCTGGATGGCGACACACCTGAGGTCCCGCTGCTTTCAAAGATTACTTCTGCGTCCTTTCCTTCGGCAAGAACGGTATGAGATTTGAAGAATTCAATGGGAAGAAAGGGAATGTCTTCCGCTTTAATGATCTGGTAAGGATTTATCTTAAGTGCCGCCAGGTAATCCCTGTAAACAGGGGAATGCTTTGACTGGTAATGAAAAACCTCCAGGGCAGCGGCCCTGAAGGTCTCTTCATTATTAATCATAAATAGTCTTTCTCTTAAAGCCTGTTCCATTTCCTTTCTTCTCCAAATAGCACTTTGTGAGAAAATACCCCGGAGAAACCTGAGGAGTTTGTTAGCCCTTGATGGCTTTAATACCCGGCAGGATTTTGCCTTCAATATACTCCAGCATGGCTCCTCCGCCCGTGGAAACATAACTCACCTTATCGGCCAGTCCGAATTTATTTACAGCAGCCACAGAGTCACCTCCGCCCACCAGGCTGAAAGCTCCTTTGGCAGTCGATTCGGCAATGGACTGTGCAATGCTCACGGTTCCTTTCTGGAACTTGGGCATTTCAAAGACTCCCATGGGACCATTCCAGAGAATGGTGCGGGAGTTCATGATTACATCACTCAGTAATTTTACCGATTCAGGCCCGATATCAAGACCCATGAATCCAGCCTTTCCCTGGTCGATACCTGCCGCCTCTGTATGGGCATCATTGTCAAACTTATCTGCCAGCACCTGGTCAACCGGGAGGATCAGGTTCACCCCTTTTGCTTCAGCCTTTTTAACCAGCTCCATGGCTATATCCAGTTTGTCTTCTTCGCATAAGGAGTTTCCGATCTCACCGCCTCTTGCCTTGATAAAGGTGTAAGTCATGCCACCACCGATAATCAGGTTATCCACCTTGTCGAGCAGGTTCTCGATCACCAGTATCTTATCAGAAACTTTGGCTCCACCCATAATGGCTGTCATTGGTTTTTCGGCGTGATGCAGCACCTTGTCCATAGCTTCGATTTCTTTATTGATCAGAAACCCGAACATCCTGGATCCTTCATCGAAAAAATCGGCAATTACTGCTGTCGAGGCATGTGCCCGGTGCGCGGTACCAAAGGCATCATTCACATAGACATCGGCATAGGTGGAGAGTTTTTGTGCAAAAGCTCTGGTGGCAGCTATTTCATCGTCGGTCTTGACCTTGTTTTCAGCGGAGTAAAAACGCAGGTTTTCCAGCAGGAGGACTTCGCCTGGTTTCAGGGCATCCGATTTACGGACAGCTTCTTCACCGATACAATCGTTTGCAAACTGGATATCCACTCCCAGAAGATCAGAAAGTTCCGGAATAACATGTTTCAGGGAAAACTTCTCCTCGGGACCCGATTTGGGGCGACCGAGGTGTGACATCAGAATGGCTGCCCCGCCATCCTGAAGAACTCTTTTGATGGTGGCCAGCGCCCCGCGAATCCGGGTGTTGTCGGTCACTTCATACTGGGCACCCAGGGGCACGTTGAAATCAACCCGGATGATTGCTTTCTTTCCTGCAAAGTTATAATTATCAATTATTTGCATAGTAATAGATTTTAAGTAATAATATTCAGTTGAGGTAAGGAATCTCAAAGGTAAAAAAGAAATTCTACATTTACAGTTTGTAAGGACAATGTTGTTTAAAGAGATCATAGGGCAGGCGGAGGTTAAAAATAAACTTCTCAGATTGGTCAGGGAGGACCGTACCCCCCATGCTCTGATCCTGTTTGGGCCTGAAGGTACAGGCAAGTTGGCTCTGGCAATAGCCATGGCTCAATACCTGTCGTGTCTGGACAGGCGGGAAGATGATTCCTGCGGGGCCTGTCCTTCCTGCATCAAATTTAAAAAACTGGTTCATCCCGATCTCCATATGGTGGTTCCGGTGGTGAAAACGGGTAATATGACGACCCCTCCGGTGAGCGATGATTATGCCCAGTTATGGAGGGATACATTGCTTGCCGATTTTTATCTTACCGAAAACCAATGGTACGAATCCCTTGGAGCTGAGAATAAGCAGGGGATTATTAATGTCAGGGAGAGCGAAACCATCATCCGCAAACTGGGATTTAAGCCCTATGAGTCCGACTACCGGATGGTAGTGATCTGGTTGCCGGAGAAGATGAATCAGTCCGCGGCCAACAAGTTGCTGAAACTGATTGAGGAGCCACCGGGAAAAACATTGATCCTGATGGTCTCGGAACATACCGACAGAATCCTGGCGACCATCAGGAGCAGGGCACAGCTGTTTTTTGTTCCCCCACTTAGCGGCGAGGATATCCGGGGGGGCCTGATGCAAAAGGTAGTGGCAGATGAGCAGGCCATTGAAGATGCTGTGCTCAGGGCGAACGGGAACTTCAGCCTGGCTTTGCAAACCCTGCGTCAGGATGAGATTGAACTCCATCATTTTGAACTATTCACTGAAATGATGAGGCTCTGTTATGCCCGGGATATTATAAAGATCAATGCCTGGGTGGAACGTGTGGCAGTAATGGGCAGGGAGAGGCAGAAACAACTGATGGACTATTCCCTTCGTTTACTTCGGGAAAACTTCATGCTCCGTTTAGAGAACGATACGCTGAACTATATGTCTGTAAAGGAGTCTGAATTTTCAAAAAGGTTCAGCTCATTCATTCATGAAGGGAATGTACACGAATTAACAGAGAATTTTACACTTGCCGGAAATCATATAGAGGCTAATGGTAATCCAAGAATCATTTTAATGGATCTTTCCATCCATGTGATCAAATTGTTGATGCAGAAAGACCCGGCAGCTGGCTGAACCAGTTTTGTTTTAAGAAGCGAATCTCTATTTTTGCATTATGGAAAGCCTGAAAGCAAGAGGTTGTTGTAAAGAAAAGCAGTTGGAGATCAATGAAGATAATCTGGAGAGGATCGATTCCTATTTTGGGGGCTGTTCCAAGCTGGAATCCTACGACTGGTTAAGAGAAGTCACGGAACTGGATATCCCCGAAGTGCTTGAGGTGCGATTTAAAAATACCCGGAAGGGCTTTTACCGGAATGTCAATGAATTACGGCTGAAGCGAGGCGATATTGTAGCCGTTGAGGCTTCGCCCGGGCACGATATAGGGATTATTTCACTGGCCGGGGAGATTGTGGAAAAACAGCGGGAAAAGGCGAAATATTCCGGAAACAAGGAAGAGCTGAAAAAGGTTTACCGAAAGGCGAAGCAGGTGGATATTGATAAGTGGAGGGAAGCCATCAGCCAGGAGGATAATACCATGCTCCAGAGCCGGAAGATAGCTTCGGATCTGGGATTGAATATGAAGATTGGTGATGTGGAGTACCAGGGCGACAATACCAAAGCTATCTTCTACTATATTGCCGATGAACGTGTCGATTTCCGCGAACTGATCAAGGTGCTGGCTGAATCTTTCCGGATCCGTATTGAGATGAGACAGATCGGCGCCAGGCAGGAGGCTGGAAGGATCGGGGGGATCGGGACCTGCGGAAGGGAGCTTTGCTGCTCTACCTTTGTAACCAACTTTGTTTCTGTAAGCACCCACTCGGCCCGGGTACAGGAAGTGGCCCTGAATCCTCAGAAGCTTGCAGGACAGTGTGGCAAACTTAAATGCTGCCTGAATTACGAACTGGCCGGTTATGAGGATGCAAGAAAACATTTTCCGGATACGGGGATTCTCCTGAAAACAAAACAGGGAGATGCCTTTCACCTGAAAACGGATGTCTACCGTGGCATTATGTGGTACGGAACGGGAAGCGGAAGTGGACAGGCTCTGATACCTGTACCCACAGAGCGGGTTTTAGAGGTACAGGCAATGAACAGAAATGGAAATCTCCCTGATGGACTGATTGAGTTCACCATTTCAGACAGGCCGGAAAGACTGGAATATACAAACGGGGCCGGCCAGGGTTCTCTTACCCGTTTTGAAAAAGAGAAGCCGGTAAAGAAAAAGAATAAACAAAGATCCTCCAGGAATCACTCCAGGAAATGATGAGAGTTACCATCCTAATATCTACGATACTATTTCTTTTAATGGCTGTTTCGTGTGATTCTGAAATGGTCTACGACCAGTACCTGCATAATGAGAAAGGGATGTGGACCTGGAATGACGCCAAGGAGTTCAAAACGGAAATTTCCGACACCATATCGATGCACAACATCTACCTGCAGGTGCGCCATACAGTGGATTATCCACTAAGCAACCTCTACATGTTTGTCCATGTGAAAGGGCCTGGCGGACAGCATTTGACCGATACCATTCATATGATCCTGGCTGCCCCCGGAGGGGAGTGGACAGGTAAGGGAAACGGTCATATCAGGGAATTAATGTTGCTTTACCGCAAGCAGACCCGCTTTCAGAGACCTGGGACCTATACCTTTACCCTGGAACAGGCCATGAGGCACGAAAAACTCCCGGTAAGCGATCTGGGCATTCGAATCGAACGTATCAAGCCCTAAGTAACTTGGGAAAGAAGAAACTTGCCAGATTCGCTGATTTGGAGAGCCTTGAGAAGGTTTTTCAACCTTCTTTGGAAGAGATTTCAGACAGGGACTACCGCCTGAAAGGGAGGTGGAGTCCTGATGTTTTCGGGAATAACCGGCCATTGATCCTGGAGCTGGGTTGCGGGAAGGGTGAATATACCCTGGGACTGGCCAGGAAGTATCCGGACAGGAATTATATGGGGCTCGATATCAAAGGGGCACGCATATGGACGGGGGCAAAGGCTGCAGCGAATGAGAAAATGGAAAATGTGGCTTTTTTACGAACCAGGATTGATTTCATCAACTCCTTTTTTGCCAGGGATGAGATCGAGGAAATCTGGATCACCTTTCCCGATCCCCAGGGAAAGAGACGGAGGCGGAAAAAGCGGCTTACAGGAGTCTTTTTTCTGAATAAGTACCGAAGCTTCCTTAAAGACGAGGGCCTGGTTCATCTGAAAACCGATAATCGCCAGCTCTATCTGGATACCCTGGAGCTGCTCCGTTTTAATGAGTTGTCCGTGGAACTACACTCGACAGATATCTATAAGGAAAACTGGAGTGATGAGGTGGTTGGTATCCAGACCTATTACGAAAAGCGCTTTTTGGAAGAAGGAATGAAGATTAATTATCTCCGGTTCAGGCTTCCTTCCGGCAAGGAGATCAGGGATTAGATCGATGACTCAGAATAAGGGTTTCTTTGAACGTGTTTATGAAGTGACCAGGATGATCCCCTGTGGAAGGATTACCAGCTATGGGGCCATTGCCAGATACCTGGGTGCGCCTGGTGCTGCCAGGATGGTCGGCTGGGCCTTGAACCAGAGCCACAAAGCTCCCCGGTATATCCCTGCTCACCGGGTAGTAAACCGGGTGGGACTCCTGACAGGGAAGCACCATTTTGATGGTTCCACTCTCATGCAGGAATTGCTCGAAAATGAAGGCGCAATTATCGAGGAAAACCGCATCGTGAATATGGAAGATATGTTCTGGGATCCCATGGAAGAACGGGGTCTATAGCTACTTAATCTAAATAAAAAAAGCTATCTTTGAGCAAGAAAAAATTCAGTGAGTAATGGAGATACAGAAGGAGAAAATATTGGAAGTGCTGGAGAAAATCCGTCACCCGGAAACAAAAGAGAGTATTGTAGAATCTGGTATAGTGAATGAAGTGACTTACCGGGAAGGAGAATTATGGATCGGGTTGAAGTTTGGCCGGGCCAATGATCCTTTTATTCAGTCCCTTAAAAAAGCGTGCATGAGGGCCGTAAATGGCACCTTTGGTGATGATTCCCTGCAGAAAGGGCATATCCAGGTGCTGGTCCCCGACCCTCCGCCGAAGCGTGAGGTCCTCCCTGATGTGAAAAATATTGTTGCCGTGGCTTCCGGTAAGGGCGGGGTCGGGAAATCTACGGTGGCAGCCAACATGGCCGTGGCGCTGGCACAAACGGGAGCAAAGGTGGGCCTGATCGATGCAGATGTATATGGGCCTTCCATACCCAAGATGTTTGATGTGGAAGGCAAGCGGCCGTCGGCCCGTACAGAAGAGGGGGTGGAATGGATCATTCCCATTGAGAAGTACGGAGTGAAATTATTATCAGTTGGTTTCTTCGTGAAGCCGGAAGATGCGGTTGTCTGGCGTGGCCCCATGGCCACCAGCGCATTAAAACAACTGATTTCACAGGGCGACTGGGGTGAGCTGGACTATCTCCTTATCGATCTGCCTCCGGGCACAGGTGATGTACACCTGACTATGGTTCAGGAGGTTCCGGTTACAGGAGTGGTCATTGTCAGTACCCCCCAGGATGTGGCACTGGCCGATGTGGTTAAAGGAATTAATATGTTTGCCGGTGAGAAGATCAATGTGCCGGTCCTGGGCCTGGTAGAGAATATGTCCTGGTTTACTCCTGAGGAGCTGCCCGAAAACAAATACTACATTTTTGGAAAGGAAGGTTGTAAAAGACTGGCGGAGAAGATGGGAATTCCCCTGTTGGGACAGGTTCCCATTGTTCAGAGCATCAGGGAGTCGGGCGATTCCGGGAAACCGGTGGCCCTGTCAGAAAACCCCTCCGGGGAGGCCTTCCGTCTTCTCGCGGAAGAAGTAAAAAGCGCTCTGGTCAGGCGAAATGCCGAACAGGGCCCCACCCGGAAGGTAGAGATAAGCATAAAATAGGTATAAATAGCAAAGATATAATGGAAGCGATAAAAGAACGCGTCGAAAAAGCGCTGGAGAAAATAAGACCATACCTGGTCGCCGACGGCGGTGATATAGCTCTGGTGGATATCACCGATGATATGGTTCTCCTGGTGGAGTTGAAAGGGGCCTGTAATGGTTGTCCATTTAGTATGCAGACTCTGAAAGCCGGTGTGGAGATAGCGGTTAAAAAGGAGGTTCCCGAGATAAAAGAAGTAGTGGAGGTGAACAGTTAGGAGCTTTTTTACTCCGCTGATAAAATAACTTATATCAAAACCAGTTAATTATTTGTAAGAACCTGGCATTATACTGTAATAACTGGATTAAATTGCTTTCCCGGAAGACCATATATGGGGCGCTTTTGGCCCTGATTTCTGTTTACGGCCTGGTATCATGTTCCGTTGAAAAAAATACTTCACTGTCCAGGAACTATCACAATCTTACCTCACATTACAATGTCTATTTTAACGGGTATGAAAGTTATAAGCAGGGTATAGATAAGGCCAACAAGTCCATACAAAACAATTATAACCAGATTCTTGACTTGTTCCTTTATGAGAATGAGTCTGTGCATTCGGCAGCGTCAGGTGACATGAAGCGGGCCATTGACAAGGCTACCAAGGTCATCACAGTCCATTCCATCACTGCTAAACCCAAGGTTCAGCCGGGAAACCAATCTGCCAGGGACCGGGCATTTTACGATAAAAACGAGTACAATAAGTGGGCCGATGATTCATACCTCCTGATGGGAAAGGCCTATATGCACCAGGGCGAATTCTTTCTGGCTGCTGAAGCATTCAATCACATTCTGGTAACTTTTCCCGACGAAGAGATTCGTTACCTGGCCATGATCTGGCTGAGTCGCGCCTATCTGATGATTGATGAGGAGAGGGAGGCTGAACGGATTCTGACCGCCCTTTTGGATGAGGCCATTCTGCCCAGGGAGTATTTGTCGGCTTATTATACGACCAGAGCTCAGCTCCATCTTAAGAACCAGGAGTATTCGGCGGCGGCTGGGCAGCTTGAACTGGCATTGGGACAGAGGGGAGTCTCCAGGGAAGATAAAATCAGATATACCTATATTCTGGCGCAACTCTATGCATCCTCTGCACAGAATAATCTGGCCCTGGAAAAGTACAAACGGGTTACCAGGTACAATCCACCGTATGAAATGGCATTTAATGCCCGCGTAAGTATGGCCGAGGTGTTTGAATCGGGAGAGGTCGGCAGCGCCGATTTGAAAAAGTTGCTCGGGAAGATGCTCAAAGACAGTAAGAACCTGGAATATCAGGATCAGATTTATTTTGCACTGGGAAATATTTCCATGGAGGAGGGCGATCGGGAGAAAGCCATTGAGTATTACCGTTTGTCGGTCTCCGCCAGCTTACAGAACCAGTATCAGAAGGGTTATTCTTCCCTGACTCTGGCAGAAATCTTTTACGAAGAACCCGATTATCTGCAATCTGCAGCATACTACGATTCTGCTGTCACATTCCTGGACAGGGATTATCCCGGGTATGCCGGACTGGCATCACTTTCGGCCAGTCTTGATAACCTGGTGTATAACGTCAGCTCCTACGAGCTGGAAGACAGTGTACAGATGCTGGCCGCTCTTCCCGATGAGCAACGCCTGGCTGTTATTGACGGGATTATTGAAGAGCTGAGAAAGCAGGAGGAAGAGGAGCGGCTGGCAGAGCAGGAAGCCATGCAGGAGCAGGCTTTTAACCAGTCGATGTTATATGGGAATGATCAGAGATCCGGAGGAAGGTTTAACCAGCCGGGCGTTCAGACGGGCGGACAGTGGTATTTTTATAACCTGAATGCCAAAAGCTTTGGCCAGCCCGAGTTCAGAATGAAATGGGGAGAACGTGTACTGGAGGACAACTGGAGGAGAAAAAGCAAGCGCACACAATCGGAAATGAATCCGGAACAGGGGGCCGAAGCAGATACCCTGCTGGGAAATGGCGGCACTCCGGTTCTGGACAATAAAAGCAGGGAGTTCTACCTGATCAACATCCCGCTGACCGACTCAGCGAAGGAGCTGTCCCACCAAAGACTGGAAGAGGCGCTTTATAACATGGGAGTGATTTATAAGGAGCAACTGCTCGATTATGAAGAAGCCCTGGCGGTCTTTAAAGAATTAATCAGACGATATCCGGACACTGAAAACGGTCCTTCGGTGTACTATTATCTTTATGAATTAAGTAATAACCTTCAGAAACCCACGGAGGCACAATTCTATGCCAACCAGCTTTCGCTAAGCTATCCCGATTCGCATTTTGCCAAATTGTTAAACAATCCAAACTACCCGGCGGAGCTGCAGGAGGAGGAGATGAGGGTCGTACGTTTCTATGAAGGGATATACAGGCTCTATCAGGAGAAAGACTACGGTGGAGTGATTGCCGGCGCAGACAGCGCCCTGGTACTTTTTGAAGAAGATCCGCTCCTGCCCAAATTTAAGTATATACGAGCGATGGCCCTGGGAGCCGTGGGAGGAAAGGAAGTGATGAAAGTGGCGCTTGACTCGCTGATTGCACAGCATCCTTCCGCGGAAGAGAGCCTGCAGGCCAGGGAGATCGTAGAATATATGTATGTGGAGTTCCCGGAAATCATGGAAGCAGATCAGGCTGCTGAGGCTGAAGAGGTTTACGGAGCGATCGACTCTGCCGGGGAACACTACGTACTTCTTGCAGTCCATTCCAGTCAGAATGTGAACCAGGTGAGTTTCGATCTGCTGAACCACAACCTGGATTATTATAACCAGTATGATCTCTCCATTGAGCAAGTCCAGATGGCCGATTCCTATATCGTATTGCTTGTAAAGCCATTTCTAAATGCGGAGGCTGCATCCAGGTACCTGGCCGACATAGAGAAGAACAGGGAGGTAATACTTAAGGGAATTGCATTCCCGCAATACCGGATGATGATCATATCCCGGGATAATTTTGAAATCCTTTCTGAAAAGAAAGAGCTGGTACCTTACTACTTGTTTTTCCAAAAGCACTATTATCCATAATAATATGGGCAGGCAGATACATATACTATGGACCGATGATGAAATTGACCTGCTGAAGCCCTATATCCTTTTTCTGGAGGAAAGGGATTACAGGGTGACCACGGCGGCCAATGGAAACGATGCCCTGAACCTGGTAGAGCTTAACGACTTTGATCTGATCTTTCTGGATGAAAATATGCCTGGATTATCAGGGCTGGAGACCCTGGAAAGAATCAAGATTCTTACTCCTTCCACCCCGGTGGTCATGATTACCAAGAGTGAGGAGGAGGATATCATGGATGAGGCTCTGGGGGGTAAGATATCGGACTATCTGATTAAACCGGTAAATCCCAAGCAGATCCTGCTATCCATTAAAAAGAATATTGACACAAAAAGACTGGTTACCCAGAAAACCACTTCCGGATACCAGTCTCAGTTCGGCCGGATCGGTATGCAGATCAATTCGGCCTCTACCTTCGGGGACTGGACAGACATCTATACACGGCTTGTTTACTGGGAAAGGGAATTTGATGCCAGTGGGGCCGGGGGCATGGAAGAGGTGCTGCAAATGCAAAAGTCGGAAGCCAACAAGGAATTCTCCAGGTTTATCCGGAAGCACTATGAGGGTTGGTTTTCCGGGGATCAAGATGACAAGCCCCTGCTCTCACCGGGGGTCTTCAGAAAAAAGGTCTTCCCTCTGCTCCAGCAAGGAAAAGTGATGGTGGTTCTTATCGACAACCTTCGCTATGATCAGTGGAAAATCATAGAGCAGGAGATGAATGATCTCTACCGGACCGATGAAGAGCTTATCTTTTCAAGCATCTTGCCAACGGCCACCCAGTATGCCAGGAATGCCATGTTTGCCGGAATGATGCCAGGTGAAATTCAGCGTCAACATCCCGGTCTTTGGGTGGATGAAAATGAGGAAGGCAGTAAAAATGCTTACGAGGAGGAGTTGTGCAGGAAGCAGATGCAGAGACTTGGATTGGGAGCATCGTTCAATTATGAAAAGATCAGTAATCAGCGGGCAGGGAAGAAACTGGTAGAGAATTACAGCGATCTGCTTAATTATGACCTGAATATCGTGGTCTATAATTTTGTCGATATGCTCTCTCATGCCAGAACGGAGATAGAAATGATCCGCGAGTTGGCCTATGATGAGTCATCCTATCGTTCGCTGGTCCAAAGCTGGTTTCAGCATTCCTACCTCTTCGATCTGCTGAAAGAGATGAACCAGCATGATATTACCCTGGTCATTACAACCGATCACGGTGCGGTAAGGGTAAGCAATCCCGTTAAAGTGATTGGCGACCGGCAAACATCGGTCAATCTGAGGTACAAACAGGGTAAGAACCTGAACTATCCTCCAAAGGAAGTTTTTGATGTGGTTCAGCCAGAACTGGTCCAACTGCCCAGGAACCATATGACCACCAGTTACATTTTTGCCATGAACAATGACTATCTGGTTTATCCCAATAACTACAACCATTTTGTGAACCTCTACAGGAACACTTTCCAGCACGGAGGAATTTCCATGGAGGAGATGCTGATCCCTCTGTCCATTTTATCACCGGTACGTTGATATGAAAACCATTACCATTTCATCACTGAAGGAGATTGATACGGCTGCCGGGAGTTTCCTGGAAGCAGCCGGAGAGCATACTGTCATTGCCTTTTCAGGAGAACTGGGAGCCGGGAAGACCACTTTTATCCAGGCCATTTGCCGGAATCTGGGGATCGAGGTGGAAGTGAACAGCCCCACCTTTTCCCTGGTCAATGAATATTTTACTCCAAAGGGGGATTCGATTTATCATTTTGATCTGTACAGAATTGAATCTGCCGGGGAGCTTTTTGATATGGGATATGAAGAATATTTTTATTCAGGATCACTCTGCCTGATCGAATGGCCGGAAAAGGCCTCTGTACTGATTCCGCATGATGCGCTCAGGGTGAACATTTTGACAGGCGAAAATGAGACCCGGATCCTGCAATTCTGACGGTCATTTCGTGTAAAAATTGACATTCCTGACGAATTATCTTATTTTAGGCTATCCCAATAACAGGAGGAGAAATGGAAAAAAAAGGATCATCCGCATTTAATATCCATAAGGAGGGATTGATGCCCCAGGAGGAGATGCTGGAAATAGGGAACAAACACAATAGTCTGATCATTGGGATTCCTTCGGAAGACCATCAGGTGGAGAGCCGGGTGCCGTTGACCCCTGAAGCTGTGGAAATACTTACCGGTTACGGACATCAGGTGATCCTGGAACGAGGAGCAGGGAAGGCCGCGAACTATCTGGATACCGACTACTCCGAACGGGGTGGGTTTATCAGTGAGAACAGGAAAAATGTATTCAGTGAGAGTGATGTCATTTTAAAAATCAACCCTCCTACCGTAGAAGAGATCGATTGGATGAAGGAACGACAGATTTTACTCTCCTCTTTCCAGGTTTTTACCCATTGCAAGGATACTTACATCAGGGGCCTGATGAGAAAAAAGGTAACGGCCATTGCCTTTGAAAAGATCCAGGATGAACACAACTGTTATCCGGCAGTAAGAAGCATGAGTGCTATCGCAGGAACCACCAGTATACTCATTGCGGCTGAATATCTGAGTAACCAGAGGGGAGGTAAAGGTGTTATGCTGGGAGGATTAACAGGAATTACTCCCACCGAAGTGGTTATCCTGGGAGCGGGAACAGTTGCCGAATATGCTGTCAGGGCTGCAAGGGGAGTGGGCTCTGAAGTAAAGGTATTTGATAACTCCCTGCACCGTTTGCAAAGACTGCAGGGTGCCGTTGGATTTACAGTTCCAACTTCCATTTTCCATCCTAAGGTAATCTTAAAGGCCCTCAGGTCCGCCGATGTTGTAATTGGTGCAATTCGCAGGGAAGAGGGACAGCCGGAATTTTTTATCACCGAAGAAATGGTGAAAGAGATGAAGAAGGGATCGGTGATCATTGATATCAGTATTGACCGCGGGGGCTCTATTGAGACTTCTGAACTGCGCACCCAGGTGGATCCCGTATTTACGAAGCATGGCGTGATCCATTACTGCGTTCCCAATATCGCATCCAGGGTGGCCCGGACTGCTTCCATTGCCATCAGCAATGTTTTCACACCCCTGATACTGGGATTGGGGGGACTGGGTTCTACGGCCAGGCATCTGAAAGATAATGTGGGACTCAGGCATGGAGTCTATATATATAATGGCATTTTAACCAATGAGGCCATCGGTGACCGGCTGGGGATTTCTTCCAAGGACATTGATCTGCTGATGGCTGCGTTTTAATGGACAGAAAAGGAGGAAGAGATGAGGTACAGATTTGTGTTGTTGGTGGTCTTGGCCCTTACTCCGGCAGGATGCAAGATGTTTCTCGGGCCTGACAGAACCGGG
Source organism: Bacteroidales bacterium (assembly GCA_029210725.1). Taxonomy (NCBI): domain Bacteria; kingdom Pseudomonadati; phylum Bacteroidota; class Bacteroidia; order Bacteroidales; species Bacteroidales bacterium. The sequence goes on from JARGFM010000002.1 coordinate 186,534, forward strand.
GAATTTCACCTGAGTTCGGAGAAGTATCTGGCAGAGAGTTACTACTTGTTCGGGTACTCCTACGAAGACAGTGAGTTTTACAGATATCCTTTTGAAAAGAATCCCCTCCCCGATATCATCAATGAAGGCTTCCGCGTGCTGCAGGGAGATGAGACCATTGAGTTGCCCGGATTTAACACCCCCGGCCGCACAAACGGATTCGCCCTGGTGGGTGAGTTTGACAACCTGGATGATGCACGGGATTTCTACAGGGGATATACGAAGGTGGATGAAGAACTCCAGTTTTCTGTGGAAAGCGATATTGTAGAAGCGTTCCAGGTATGGATACAGAAGACCTCTGAGGGTAATTATGCGAAACTTCTGATCAGGGAGGCTGAATCCATGGAGGGGGAAGAGGGAAATAAATTCAGTGAAGTACTTATTGAATATACCTACCAGCCCAAGGGAACCAGGGATTTTCTCGATTGATCTCCCATGTTTTTTCTATATTAGGGCATGAATTTCGCCCTCTTCGGTTTTATGTTTTATCTGGTGGTGATCCTGGTGGTAGGATTCATCACCTACAACATAAACAAATCACATAAAGACTTCTTTATCGCCGGCCGGAAACTAAATCCCTGGGTGGTCGCTTTTTCGGAACGGGCTTCGGGCGAAAGTGCCTGGCTATTGCTCGGTCTGCCCGGAGCGGCCTTTGCTTCCGGCTTGCTGGAGTTCTGGACGGCGCTTGGTTGTGTGTCGGGAATCATTTTTTACTGGTTCTTTATTGCCAGGGCCCTGCGGGTGGAGACCGAAAAGCTGGAAGCCATCACCCTGCCCACTTTTCTGGCAGCCAGATTTGAAAAGGGTCAGCCTGCCATCCGGATCATAGCCACATTCATCATTATCTTTTTCTTTATTTTTTATCTTTCTGCACAGTTCAACGGTGCGGGAAAAATACTCAATGTCACTTTTGGACTGAAACAATCCACCGGGATGATCATCGGAGCCCTGGTCATCATCTTTTATACCATGATGGGAGGTTTTTTTGCAGTGGCCTGGACCGATATGGTCCAGGGCATTATTATGATCGGAACTTTGGTGGTGTTGCCGCTGGTTGGACTGGCAGAACTGAAAGAGATTCATCAGGGGACTCGTCCCCTTGCTGAATTGACCGCCATGGAAGGGCACCGGCTTCTTTCCTGGACAGGCGGCCAAACAGGATGGAGCGCTTTCGCTTTGATTATAAGCGGATTAAGCTGGGCCCTGGGGTATATGGGACAACCCCATCTGCTAACCCGCTTTATGGCTATCAAAAGTCCTGAGCAGATCAGGATCTCACGGCGCATTGCCATTGCCTGGGTGATTCCTGCTTTTACCGGAGCCTTGGTTATGGGGATTGTCGGAGCGGGACTCTATGAACAGGGAATGTTTGATGATATTGAGAAAGTCATGCCCCACCTGGCCAATGAGCTGCTGCCCGCCTGGCTGGCCGGCATCTTTGTGAGCGGTGCGATTGCGGCCATGATGTCGACCGCCGACAGTCAGCTGCTGGTTATCAGCTCCTCCATCATCGAGGACCTGTTTCACCGGACCCTGGGCTGGGATGTGGGCGATAAGGCCCTGCTGAAAGGCAGCCGGTGGATTACCATCGTGGTGGGACTGATCGGATTTGTAATTGCCCTGACCTCCGATAAACTAATATTCTCCATGGTCTCTTATGCCTGGGCAGGGCTGGGATCATCCTTTGGTCCCCTGATTTTGTTAATGCTAACCTGGAAAAGGGTGACCTGGCAGGGCACCATCGCCGGACTGCTTACCGGCTTTGTGACTACCGTGGTCTGGTCCGAGCTGACCATGCTCGACGCGGTGATCAGTGTCCGCTTTGTTTCCTGGGTGATCGCTTTTCTTGCGGTTTGGCTGGTGAGTCTTTATACTGGAAAACAAGTGTAAGTAATCTTCATGACTTTACTCTATAATATAGGGATCCGGATTTACTGGCTGATGGCCCTGATCGTCTCCCCCTGGAACCGGAAGGCCAAATTATGGGTAAGGGGCAGGAGACAGTGGTATGAAAAACTGAAAAAGGCCATGGATGGCGATCAGAAGATGATCTGGTTCCACTGTGCTTCACTGGGAGAATTTGAACAGGGCCGTCCGGTGATGGAAGAGATGCGGAAGAGACGGCCTTCCCATAAGATCCTGCTCACCTTTTTTTCTCCTTCGGGTTATGAAAAACGAAAAGACTATGCCGGGGCCGATTACGTTATGTACCTGCCGCTGGATACCAGGCGCAATGCAAAAAAGATGCTGGACCTTCTTCAGCTGGAGATGGTCTTCTTCATTAAGTACGAGTTCTGGTATCACTTTCTGCAGGGCATAAGAAAAAAGGAGGTTCCACTCTACCTGGCCTCGGGGAATTTTCGACCCGGTCAGTTATTCTTCAGAAGATACGGAGGATGGTACCGGAAATTCCTGTTTCTTTTCACCCACATTTTTGTGCAGAACAACGAGTCCGGGGAGCTGCTTTCTGGAATAGGACTGCACCGCTTCACCGTGGCTGGCGATACCCGCTTCGACCGTGTGTATGAATTGCTGAAGGATCCTTTCAGGCATCCGGCACTGGAGCGCTTTGCCCGGGAGAAGCCGGTGATCGTTGCGGGCAGTACCTGGGAGAAGGACGAACAGTACCTGGCTCAGGCTTTCGGGGAGCTTTCCGATGAACTGAGATGGGTCATTGCCCCGCACGAGTTATCGGAGAGTCATATTCGCAGCCTGCAGGAACGTTTTCCCGGCAGCGTACTCTACACGGAACTGGGAGAGATGATCCCGGAAGGAACCAGGGTCATCCTGGTAAACACCATAGGCACACTCTCCTATCTGTACAGATACGGAACCCTTGCATATATCGGGGGCGGTTTTGGCCGTGGAATTCACAATATTCTGGAAGCGGCTACCTACGGGCTCCCGGTGATATTCGGGCCGGAATATGGGAAATTTTCCGAAGCCCTTGAACTCAGTTCCCTGGGGGGAGCCTTTCCCATCGCGAATGAAGCCGGATTGTTATTCACAATTCGTCAACAACTGGAAAATCCAAAGCTGTTGAAAACCACTTCGCAAATCGCCGCAAACTATGTATCAGAGCGGGTTGGGGCGACTTCCGTTATTCTTGAAAAGTGTGTATAAATAGCGAAACGAATCTGCTTTAAAGTATCGTTTGGTGCTGTGATTTCTTTCTATTTTCGGGGTACCAAAATTGAAGTGGGTAATCTCAACAAAAGCTTAACCGTTTTTTAATGAGAATATCATTGTAATCACATAAATTCGCATTCCATATTTAAAACTAAAATCTATGAAACAAATGAAACGATTGTTATTTTCAATGGCAGTGGTATCCATGTCTGTGGCTATCATGGGTCAGGGAGTACTCAGGGGAACTGTATTGGAGGAAGAATCGGGAGGTCCTCTGCCCGGGGCAAATATTATTGAAGCAGGGACCACCAATGGTGCGATTACCAATGCGGAAGGGACCTTTGAGCTGAATACCACCTCCCAGTCAGGCCAGATAGTCATCTCCTTTCTGGGATATAAGCCTCAGACCATAAACTTTAACCTGGCCACTGCAACCGGCATTGGTGAGGTGACCATGACGATTGATGCCACCTCCATGGACGAAGTGGTGGTGACCGGTTACGGAGTCATTGACGTGGCCAAGGACCGGGAAACCCCGGTAGCTGTATCTACCATAAAGCTTCCCGAAATCGTAGCGAAGAGCGGTAACCTGGAATTTCCAGAGATCATGAAGAACACTCCTTCGGTCTACGTGGCCAGCCAGGCAGGTGGTTACGGAGACTCCCGGATCAATATCAGGGGGTTTTCCCAGGAGAACCTGGCCCTGCTTTTTAACGGTCAGCCCGTTAACGGGATGGAAGACGGCAAGGTATACTGGTCCAACTGGCAGGGACTCTCCGAGATTGCCACCGCTGTTCAGATCCAGCGGGGACTTGGTTCCTCCAAACTGGCCATTTCATCGGTTGGTGCGACCATCAACGTGGTTACCAAGGCGACCGATATGGTGGCAGGCGGGCGTGTCAGTGCCATGATGGGGAATGATAAGTATATGAAATATGTAGCCAGCTACTCAACCGGGCTGAATGAAAATGGCTGGGGAGCCAGTATCCTCTTGTCTCACTGGCAGGGTGATGGTTACAACGACGGAAATAACGGACAGGGGCAAACCTATTTCTTTTCTTTAGGTTACAAACCTTCCGATAAGCATCAGTTTAACTTCTCCATGACCGGTGCTCCCCAGTGGCACTATCAGAACTATACCAAGAACCTGAGTGCTTATGACCGAAACGGAGATGGTGAGATCAGCAACGACGAACAGCGCTACAACAGCAACTGGGGCTACAGAAACGGCGAGGTTTATTCATTCCGTGAGAACTTTTACCATAAGCCTGTTGCTAACCTGAACTGGGATTGGAACATGGGTAAAAAGTCCTCGCTTTCCACCGTGCTTTACGGATCGATCGGACAGGGTGGCGGTACCGGAAATTATGGCAGCAGCAGAAACATGTACCTCTTTGATGCGGACGGACAAATTGATTTTGATCAGATTATAGCCAATAACAGGGCCATTGTCAATGATGGATCCGAAGACTGGCATATTCCCGGAAAAACAATCGGTTCATATGGCGATGCTGCTATTCGCAGGGCTTCCATGAACATGCACCGCTGGCTGGGAGCTGTAATAAACTTCAACCATGAGATCAGTGATAAACTCTCCTTCAATCTGGGTACCGACTTCAGGACTTACTATGGCGAGCACTTCAGGCTGGTGGACGACCTCTGGGGACTGGACGGATACTGGGATAACAACTACAACGGGGCCGGATTCCAGGAACAATATCCCGGGGGCGTTGTGTACACCCAGGAACACCCTTCCAGCCCATATATGTTCTGGAGTGAAAGAAATGGGGTGAATTATGACAAGCTCGATTATTACAACAACGAGCGGATTTCCTACATGGGTGCCTTCGGACAGCTGGAATATAAGACACAGAAGCTTTCCACCTTTATTCAGGCAGCTGCCTCTACCCAGTCCTATACCCGTTTCGACTACCATTCCTACTCCGATCCCGATGATCAGATCTCTGAAACCCTCCATCATCCCGGATACAATGTGAAGGCAGGGGCCAACTACAACCTCACCGACAAGCACAATGTTTTTGTCAACGCCGGTTACTATTCGCGTCAGCCCTTCTTTGACGATCTTTTCCTGAACTATCTGAATGTTGTAAACGAGGATGTTGGAAATGAAGGTGTACTGGGACTGGAAGCCGGTTATGGTTTCAGGAGCCAGTACCTGGATGTGGACCTGAATGCCTATTATACCAAGTGGAGCGATCGTCAGATTCGCCAGGGTGGAGACTTTGACGGGGATGGCAATTACGATGATGTGGCCCTGTTTGAAAATGTGGCCGAGGTTCACAGTGGAGTGGAACTTGAATTCGAATCCAAACCCATCAGGAACCTGAGCATCCGTGGTTTTGCTTCCATCGGGAACTGGGTCTATGCCGGTGATGTGGATGCCAATATCTGGGACGAGGACCGCAATCCCATTGGAAGCGCCGACAACACCCTTTACCTGGACGGTGTAAAAGTGGGAGATGCTGCCCAGACCAGCTTCGGCCTGCTGGGAACCTATAAGATCATCAAAGGGCTCTCCGTGGACCTGGACTACCGTTTTTATGACAGGCTTTATGCAGCCATTGATCCGGAAAGCTTCGATGCAGAAGATAACGAAGGCTCCCTGGAGCTGCCCTCATTTGGCCTTCTGGACGGAGGGGTTTCCTACAATATTTACTTCAAACAGCAGAGAAGCCTGAGATTCAGGTTTAATGCCAACAACATTCTGAACAAGCAGTTTATCTCTCAATCGGATACCAACATTCATCCCGCTGCCGGCGATGATGAATGGAATGGAGTAAATATGAACAACCGGGTCTATTTCGGAAACGGATTTACCTGGAACTTCAGCATTGCCTATAAGTTTTAAAGGCCTATAGAAATTAGATTAAATCCGGGGGCGCTCCATCATCGTATGGGGTGCCCTTTTTAGTGGCCGGAAATTTGCCCCGAAAGGTTTTTTTCAGAGTCTGCAGGGTGATCAGCAATCCCGCGTGAACAGGGGGATTGCGAAAATAAACCCAGGGTGCGAAAATGCCACAATAATCAGTATATCAAGCAGATAAACCGATTTGCCTGACATGTATTTTTATCATTTTCTCATCTGTCTGCCATTCATGGAGTTAGCCCGAACGTTAATTTCTTGTTGATAAATGGAAATGAATTCGGTCCTTCCGCACTCGATTTCTTTATAATTTCATTTCCCGAAATCTGTATCAATTTAGGACCCCGTTTTCATTAGCTGTATTGTAAAGGAATTAAGTGATTCTTTTATCGTGAAAATGAGGATTTTTTCCCTCATTTTTTTGAGGACATTTTCATAATAATCAGATTTTAAATAGATTACGCGTTTGTTAATAGCTTTTAATAACTATGGATTGATAAGCGCAAACCCATTGACTAAATTGTGTGTTAAAGCAAGGCACAAGCCCTGAAGATTAAAACAAAAGAAGAGAATGGCAGAAAAGGCAGTACCACAAAAGAACCTGATGTTTGTTGATCAAGCGCTCAAAGGTGAGAAAGAGACCGTGAAAGCTGATGGAGCAAAGTTCAAACAAACCTTTGGTTTTGATGATGCCTTTAAAGCCTCTCTGGAGTATTTCAAGGGGGATGAACTTGCTGCACGAGTATGGGTCAACAAATATGCCCTGAAGGATTCCCAGGGACTTCTTTACGAACGTACTCCTGATGACATGCACAGAAGGCTGGCTTCGGAAATTGGGCGGATCGAGAAAAAATATCCCAATCCCCTTTTGGAAGAGGAGCTTTTCGAGCTGATGCAGGGATTCAAATACATTGTTCCCCAGGGTTCGCCCATGACAGGGATCGGGAATAATTTCCAGATTGCGAGTCTCTCCAACTGTTTTGTGATCGGACATGAAGGGAACGCCGATTCCTACGGAGGGATTTTGAAAATTGACCAGGAACAGGTCCAGTTGATGAAAAGGCGGGGTGGCGTGGGCCATGATCTGAGTCATATCCGGCCATCGGGCAGTCCCGTTTTAAACAGTGCGCTTTCATCTACCGGGGTGGTCCCGTTTATGGAGCGCTACTCCAATTCAACCAGGGAGGTGGCCCAGGATGGCAGAAGAGGGGCCCTGATGCTTAGCATCTCGGTGAAACACCCCGATGCCGAACATTTTATTGATGCCAAAATGGAATCGGGTAAGGTGACCGGTGCCAATGTTTCGGTGAAGATCAATGATGAGTTTATGAATGCGGTGGTTGAGGGAAGCACCTACACCCAGCAGTATCCCATCGATTCGGATGAACCCACCCACATCAATAAGATCGATGCCCGGACACTCTGGCAAAAAATTGTCCACAACGCCTGGAAATCGGCCGAACCGGGGATTCTTTTCTGGGATACGGTAAGCCGTGAATCGGTGGCCGACAGTTACTCCGAACAGGGGTTTAAAAGCGTTTCCACCAATCCCTGCGGGGAGATACCTCTTTGTCCTTACGACAGTTGCCGGCTGCTGGCCATCAACCTGTACAGCTATGTGGAAGAGCCCTTTACGGCAGAAGCCCGGTTCAACTGGGAAAAATTCCGCAAACATGTGGGCCTGGCCCAGCGTGTGATGGATGATATCATTGATCTGGAACTGGAGAAGGTGGAAGCCATCCTGGAGAAAATTTACGGAGATCCCGAGGATGAAGAGATCAAAAGAGTGGAGATCAACCTGTGGAAGAATATCAGGAAAAAAGCGCTGGAAGGCAGAAGGACGGGTGTTGGGATCACTGCAGAAGGGGATATGCTGGCCGGACTGGGCCTGCAGTATGGAAGCGAGAATGCCATTGACTTTTCTGTAGAAGTGCATAAGACCATCGCCCTGGAAGCCTACCGTTCCTCGGTGAATCTGGCCAGGGAGAGAGGACCCTTCGAAGTGTTTGATTATATTAAGGAAAAGGATAATCCGTTTATAAAGCGGCTGGGAAAAGAGGATCCCGAACTTCTGGAAGAGATGAAGCAGCATGGAAGACGTAATATCTCCCTGCTGACCATCGCTCCGACGGGGACCACCAGTCTCATGACACAGACCACCTCAGGAATCGAACCGGTATTTCTTCCGGCATACAAGCGTCGCAGAAAGGTGAATCCCAACGATAAAGATGCTAAAGTGAGCTTTGTGGACGAGGTGGGTGACAGCTGGGAGGAGTACAATGTGTTCCATCACAACTTCCTGACCTGGCTGAAGGTAAACGGGATGGACCCCGAAGAAGTCAAGAGTTTCAGTGACAGGGATGTGGAGGAGCTGGTCAAACAAAGCCCTTATCACAAGGCCACTTCCAACGATGTGGACTGGATGAAGAAAGTGAAGATGCAGGGAGCCATACAGAAGTGGGTGGATCACTCGATCAGCGTGACCATCAATCTTCCTTCGGATGTGAAGGAGGAGCTGGTGGGTGAACTCTATGTGAAAGCCTGGGAGAGTGGTTGCAAGGGAGTCACTGTTTATCGCGACGGTTCCAGATCCGGGGTGCTGGTGGCCAACGACAAGAAGAAAGAGGAAGAAACCCAGTTTCCCATTAAACGTCCTGCTGAACTGGAGGCGGAGATTCTGAGGTTTAAAAATAACGAAGAGGACTGGATTGCATTTATCGGTCTGCTCGATGGGAAACCCTATGAGATTTTTACCGGCCGTAAGGAAGAAGATACCTTCCCGATCCCCTCGAAGGTTAAGAAAGGTAAAATCCTGAAAATCAAGGGAGAGGACGGATCCAAGCGCTACGACTTCCAGTATGTGGATAAGTACGGGTACAAGGTGACCATGGGGGGTTTGTCGCACCAGTTTAACAGTGAATTCTGGAATTATGCCAAACTGATTTCCGGGGTCCTCAGGCATGGAATGCCCGTGGTGGATGCCATTAACCTGATCTCATCGCTTCGGCTGGATAATGAATCCATAAATACCTGGAGTACAGGGGTGGTGCGCTCACTTAAAAAATACATTCCCGATGGTACCAAAGCCAAACCGGGACAACAGTGTGAAGAATGTAATTCAAATAATCTCATTTACCAGGAGGGCTGTCTGATCTGTACAGACTGCGGGCACTCCAAATGTGGATAGATTTAAGCGCATTTGTGGAAAGAGGGAGGCTGTATCAAAAGGTACGGCCTCTTACATTTGTACCCGCTCGTCGCTTAAAATCTTTATTGCGTAAATATTTGTAGGCTTCCTCACGGGTATAACTTTCAAAGAGGCGCTTTTGTACAGCCTGTTTTTTAGTTTATGCTTACTTTCCAGACCTCTTGCCGGCCATCCGAAAAGGTGACCTGCAGGAGATAAATCCCATGGCTCAGATGGCTGACATCTATAGCATTTTGAGTATTACCCAACTGTCTCAGAATCACCCTTCCTCCCGGATCCATCAGGGAAATGGATACCACCGAAAGCCCCTCCCCGATTTTGATATGGATCCAATCAGAAGCAGGATTGGGATAAAGCTCCATCTGTATATGACAGGGGCCGGCAGTTTTATGTCCCTCATTCGAAACCAGGATCTTCCCGTTTCGGAAGCGTGGCATAAACTCCTGGTAATAGGCATTGGCAACGCCCTGGTCGTGGATGATCAGGGTGTTTTCATCATTCCTCAGTTCCGCTGAAGAGCTCCAGTTATGGGATCCGGTAAGCAGGAGCGGATCCGAAGCGGCAAAAGCCTGGTCCACGATCATGTATTTGTGGTGCATGATCCCGGGCTCCCCTTTCAGTCTCACATCCTCGCCCAGGTTCGATTTCAGGGCATTCATGATGGGCTCTCCGTACTGATCGTAATCATTGAGCAGGACCCTGGTATCCACACCCTGGTTCGATGACAGGATGAGTGTCTCTCCCAGGTCTTCCCTGGTAATCAGCATGGTAGCCACATAGAGCGAGTGCTCCGCCGTTCCCATACTGTTCAGAATCTGCTGATGGGTTCCGTCGGAGGGACTGAAATAACATTCCACCCGTTTGCCCCCGATCAAAAACTCGTGGGGGGTATTGTCCGTTTTATCCGGTCCGAAAAGAGCCCGGGAAGGGTCGGGCCGGGGACCGCTGCTTCCAAACATTTCATTAAACTCCAGGCGATAGGCTCTGGCCAGACTCTGGTCCTGGATGACCAGCACGTTATTTGGATCGGTATTTACCTGGTTGTAGGAGAAATTCGTGGAACCGGTCCATACCAGGGGCTTCAATGGATCTGAGGCGTCGGCGTCAATGATCACAAATTTATTATGCATGATGCCGTAATGGGGGTAATCGGAAGGGGGACTGGCAAGTTTGCCAATGTCTGCATGGAGGCTCTGCATGCCTGTGGCATTCACATCTCCATCGTATACAGCCCTGACGGTCACTCCCCTTTGATAAGCACGGTTCAACGCAGCACTGATATCAGAGATCCCCGAATTGTCCAGATTGTAAAGGGCCAGGTCAATGCTCTCTTCGGCCCGGTCGATATAAGCGATAAGTTCCTCATCCAGCTCCTCCGGGTAGTATTCCGCATCCAGGAGACCCAGGGACAAAGACTGATCCACGGGCCGGTTAAAAAGAGTCCGGATGCTTCCTGCCGATTCCGACCTGGTGATCAATACCTGGAGGGGAGCTTTGGCCGTGTCGGTTTCATGTACCGAAAAAGCCTGCATATAAAAGAGTTGCGCAGGGCTCAATCCATCAATCTCCACGGAATGGCTCGTGGTGGTTCCACTTTCTTTGACCGGGTCAAGTTCAAGTGCGGGAGTAAAACCGATAAGAGCCTCCGTGCTTCCCTCCACATCGCTGCCCCATTCCACGGTGAAGCCCCCGGTGGAGAGATGGGTCAGGATGGGCAGCCGGCTTATCCGGATGCTGCTGGAACTTGCCGTGGTATCCTCGATAATGCGGATGCTTCCAAGCTCTTCTCCATGGGTGATGATTCCGCTAATGGTCACACTGGCACCACTTCCCCTCTCCCTGGCACCGGCCATATCCTGCTGAGCGGAGAGGTGGATAAAACCGGCCAGGGCCAGTCCTGCGATCAGTCCAGTTTTCTTCATAGGATTTCTTATGATCACAAAATTGGCCAATTCCTTCAGAAAAAAAAGGGGTTTAATAAAAAAAGGCCCCCTTTGCAGAGAGGGTCATCAGAGGTTTGGAACCAGGCGGGAGATGCTTATTTCTCTTCCGCTTTTTTAGCGATCAGGAAGGCAGAAAACAGGCCGGCTCCTCCGAAGAACAGGGCTGAGGCAAAATAGGCCGGCTCTTCCTGGATGTTGGTATAGGTTTCCAGGACACTTCCGATGAACAGTCCGAATCCAACACCTGCCAGTAAAAGGGCCCATTTGAGGATGCCATAGGAATTGGGCCGGCGATCGGTCAAAAAATCCTTTGGATTTACTCCTTTTTCTATCATGGCCATTCGCTCGCGGTTCCTGGCAGAGGCAACTACGAAAACAATCCCGAAAATGGCGGCGAAAATAATCAGTACGATAAATACATCTTCATTCATAACAGTTGGAATTTGTGAAACATCTGTTTGTTGCATCTTTGACGCCGCATGAAGTCATCATGTTACATTTTAATTCCATATTTTTATTCTGAAGTTGTATGGCAATACGGCAGAGGCATAGAAAAGTGGTGAAAAACTGTAACGTTTTCATCCACCAGGCGTCTTATAGCTTGCATGGATATCCAAATGGAGAAATATTTGATTGAACGTGTGAAAGCAGGAGACAGGGAGGCTTTTGCCGGCCTGGTCGACTCCTACAAGGATATGGTCTATACCGTTTGCCTGAGAATGCTCAGAAATGAAGCAGATGCCGGGGAGGCGGCTCAGGATGTGTTTATGAAAGCATTTCGTTCCATAGGAAGTTTCCAGGCAAAATCAAAGTTCTCGACATGGTTGTACCGGATTACCTATAACAACTGCATCTCTGTGATCCGGAAAAAGGTGAAGATGATCGATTTGGTGGATGAGATTCCCGATGGCGAGGTGGATCAGAGCGAGATGAACGGACTGGAAAGCCTCTCTGCACAGGAACGGAGCAGATATCTCAACATGGCCATTGAGTCTCTTGCAGAAACCGATGCCGTGGTGGTTACCCTCTTTTATTTTGATGAACTCTCGCTGGAAGAGATTGCCGGGATCACCGGTCTTAGCAGCAGTAACATCCGGATAAAACTTCACCGGTCCAGGAAAAAGATGTACCAGGTCATCTGCGAAAAATTAAATTCCGAAGTATCCTCAATTTTATAGTATGAGACGAGATCCGAATATATCAAAGCTTATCAGGGAATCAGGGGTGTTTTCCGTGCCGGAAGACTTTACCGCGTCAGTGATGGATAAGATCAGGGCTGTTCCGGCCAGGAAATCTTATAAACCATTGATTGGCAGGGGTGGCCGCATTTTGATCATTCTTTTTTTCCTTGTAGTGATTATCTTTGCGGCGCTCTATACCGATCCTGCCGGGGAACTGTTCAGAATTTCCGTTGAATTGCCTCAGGTGGAGCGGCAATGGCCTCAATTAAATTTCAATCTGGAGTTCCTCCGCGGGATTAAAGTCTCTACCGGGGTGGTTTCAGCCCTGGTGGCACTCTTTATATTGGTCTTATCTGATGCGGGACTAAGCCGCCGCAGGTTTACTCAATAACTCCCAGTGCTTTTCCCACTTTTGTAAATCCTTCAATGGCACGGTCCAGATGCTCCCGGCTATGGGCAGCTGAGAGCTGGACCCGGATACGTGCCTGGTCGCGCGGAACGACCGGAAAGTAGAAACCGATTACATAGATTCCTTCCTTCAGCAGCCTGGAGGCAAACTCCTGGCTTAGTTTGGCATCGTAGAGCATGACCGCACAAATGGCCGATTGGGTCGGTTTTATATCAAAACCGGCCGACTGCATCTTCTCCAAAAAGTAGCGGGTATTCTGGTGGAGACGCTCCTGCAATTCGGAAGTCTCGTCCATCATGTCGAACATGCGGATCCCTGCTCCAACAACGGCTGGCGGAATGGAATTCGAGAAAAGATAGGGCCTCGATCGTTGGCGGAGCATTTCTATGATCTCTTTTCTTCCGGTGGTAAATCCACCAATGGCCCCCCCGAAGGCTTTCCCAAGCGTACCGGTGATAATATCTACCTGTCCCCGGATGTTAAAGAGTTCGGTGACTCCCCTGCCGGTTTCTCCAACCACTCCGGCCGAGTGACACTCATCGACCATGACCAGGGCATCGTATTTTCCGGCCAGTTCGCAGATCCGGTCCACCGGTGCCACATTTCCGTCCATGGAGAAAACCCCATCGGTCACGATAATACGAAAGCGCTGAGCCTGTGCCTCTTTCAGCTGCTGTTCCAGGTCCTCCATATCGGCATTTTTATACCGGTAGCGCTGCGCTTTGCAGAGTCTGACCCCATCGATTATCGAAGCATGGTTCAGGGTATCGGAGATAATGGCATCCTCCTCGGTCAGCAGGGGTTCGAACACTCCTCCGTTGGCATCAAAGCAGGCGGCATAGAGGATGGTGTCTTCTGTTCCGAAGAAGGAGGCGATCTTTTGTTCCATGCTAAGATGCAGGTCCTGTGTTCCGCAAATGAAGCGCACCGAAGACATTCCGAATCCATGGCTGTCCAGGGCATCTTTGGCTGCCTTTATCAGCTCGGGGTGATTGGACAACCCCAGGTAGTTATTGGCACAGAAATTCAACACCCTTTCGCCGCTCTCCAGTTCAATTTCTGCCTGCTGGGAGGAGGAAATAATGCGTTCTGCCTTGAAGAGGCCGGCATCTGCGATTTGCTTCAGTTCCCGGGCCAGGTGCTCTTTGATCTTACCGTACATATTTTTTTAATTAAGCTTGTTACGTATCTCCTTTAGCATAATCCCGGTCATTTTGGCCAGGTCGTAATTCTGTTTGAATCCCCAGTCTTCAATAGCCAGGGAATCGTCCACGCTTTGTGGCCAGGTAACGGCAATGGCCTGCCGGAAATCGGGATTATAAGTAATGGTGAAGTCAGGAATCTCCTTCCTGATTTCGCTGCAGACCTGGTCGGGTGTGATACTCATCCCCCCCAGATTGTATGAACTGTGAATGGAGAGTCTGGATCTTTCAGCCTCCATCAGCGATATGGTGGCCTGGATGGCGTCTGGCATAAACAGCATGGGAAGTGCCGTATTCCCGTTCAGGAAACAATCGTAACTACCCTTGCGGATGGCTTCGTAATAAATCTCCACCGCATAATCGGTAGTTCCGCCGCCAGCTTCGGTTTTATAACTGATCAGGCCGGGATAACGTATGCTTCTGACATCCACACCGTACTTATTGAAGTAATAGTCGCACCATCGTTCACCGGCCAGCTTGCTGATGCCATAGACAGTGACTGGTTCCATAACCGCCAGCTGAGGGGTGTTGATCCGTGGGGTGGTGGGACCAAAAACAGCGATGGAGCTTGGCCAGAAAACCTTCTTGACCTCTTCCACCATCCTGGCAACTTCCAGGATATTCATCAGGCTGTCCATGTTGATGTTCCAGGCCTGTATGGGGAGTTTTTCCGCATTACCAGAAAGCACTGCTGCCAGGTGATAAATCTGCGTGATTTTGTGTCGTATGATGAAGTGGATCAACTGCTTGTCATCCATGACGTCTAATATCTGAAAGGGCCCCCCTTCGGTCACATCCCTGGCTGCCACCTTAATATCAGTGGCAAAGACATGCTCATTCCCGTATAGTTTCCTTAATTCAACCACCAGCTCCGAGCCGATCTGCCCGGCAGCACCAATCACCAGAATATTGTCCATAGATAGCAGTATTCGTGTTTGCTTGCGAAATTAGCTCTTTCTGTCCCCCAAAAAAAATGATAAAAAACATCATTTCACCTATATTTGTGCAAATTGTTCAGCATAAAGTAATAAGCACTGTATGAATCAGAATGTCAGAGTCAGATTTGCCCCCAGTCCCACGGGCCCCCTCCATATCGGCGGTTTACGTACGGCTCTTTTCAATTATCTCTTCGCCAGGAAACATGGTGGTGTGTTTATCCTCCGCATTGAAGATACGGATCAAACCAGGTTTGTGGAGGGCGCCGAGGATTATATCGTGGAGTCGCTGGAGTGGTGTGGATTGTCACCGGATGAAGGCCCCCGCCAGGGCGGAGGGTTTGGGCCCTACAGACAATCGGAGCGAAAGAGCCAGTACGAAAAGTATGCCATGCAGCTAATTAAGAGCGGGCATGCTTATTACGCTTTTGATACGCCCGGGGAGCTGGACCACCTTCGCAGGGAATATGAAACACGCGGGGAAACTTTTGTATATGATGCCCGGGTCCGCAACTCCCTCCGCAACTCCCTCCATATGCAGTCCGGGGAGGTGGACGACATGATTGCCTCCGGCACACCTTACGTGATCAGGTTCCGGTTTGAACCCGGCGAAGAGATCATTATGCAGGACATGGTCCGGGGCGAAGTGTTGGTCAACAGCTCTACCCTGGATGATAAGATACTCTTCAAATCGGACGGCATGCCCACCTATCACCTGGCCAATGTGGTGGATGATAACCTGATGGCTATCTCTCATGTGATCCGTGGTGAAGAGTGGCTTCCTTCTCTTCCGCTTCATGTATCTCTCTATCGTGCATTTGGATGGGAACACCTGATGCCGCTGTTTGCCCATCTGCCCCTTATTCTTAAACCCACCGGAAAAGGTAAACTGAGTAAGCGAGACGGCGAAAAGGGAGGCTTCCCTGTCTTCCCGCTGGAGTGGAAAGATCCGCAAACCGGAGAGCACTCTCCCGGCTACAGGGAAGAGGGTTATCTTCCCGGGGCTTGCATCAATATGCTGGCTTTGCTGGGATGGAATCCCGGGAGCGAGCAGGAGTTATTCTCTCTGGAAGAGCTGATCAGGGAGTTTCAGCTGGAGAAGGTGGGAAAATCGGGATCCAGGTTTGATCCCGAGAAGACAAAATGGTTCAATCATCAGCACATTCAGCGGATGTCTGACCAGAAGCTGATCCCGTTGTTTCAGTCTGAATTGAGAGCCAGGGGAGTAGATGCCGGTAACAGCCGGATAGCTCTGCTTGTTCCGGTTATCAAAGCCAGGATCAATTTCCTTCATGAATTGTGGGAGGAGAGCTGGTTCTTTTTTCATGCGCCCGCAGATTATGATGAAAATGTGGTCAAAAAACGCTGGAAAGAGGCTACCCCCGGACAGATGGAGCAGCTGATTAAGGTCCTGGAGCAGTGTGAGCCATTTACGGCAGAATCTCTGGAAAATATAGTTAAGGAGGCCGTCAACAGGGAGGAGTGGGGCCTCGGTGCCGTTATGAATGTTTGGAGACTGTTGCTGGTGGGTGCCGCAAAAGGCCCCGGACTATTTGATCTGGCGGCATTCCTTGGGAAGGAGGAGGTCATTCACAGGATGCAAAAGGGAATCAGTGACATTCAGAAATCACATTAAGTAGGTGAAAATATATGGGAACAAATCAGAAAAGATATATCAATATTCACGGACACAGGCAGTCAAATTCTATGGAGGAGTGGGTGATGCAAAACCTGATGGCAAAAGATTTTCATCCCGATGATATTGAGAATGGTTACTATTCAGTGGGCTTCCACCCCTACAACATAGGCAAAGTGGACGAGCACGAAACCCTGGAGAAGGTCCGGTTGGCTCTGGATCACCCCCGTGTGCTGGCCCTGGGTGAAATTGGACTGGATAAATCACTGAAAATGAGCCTGGAGGAACAGCGAAAGATTTTTGAAATACAGGTGGAACTTGCGGAATCGGCCGGACTTCCGGTGATATTGCATGTGGTCAGAGCGTTCAACGAGATGCTCGGCTTTATGAAAGCAAATCAGCCAGTGGTTCCCATGATCATACATGGTTATAACGGGAGTGCTCAGATGGTTGAAGAGTTGGTAAAGGCCGGATTCCTGATTTCATTCGGGGAGGCTATTACCAGGGAGCATTCTAAGATAATTGAGGCCCTGCAGAAGGTTCCGGTGGAGATGATGTTCCTGGAGACCGATGAGGGCGATATGGATATCCGGGAGATCTACCAGTTCGCGGCGGAGGTAAAAGGAGTCTCCGTGGATCACCTCCGTGTCCAGATTTTTGAAAATGCCAGGATCCATCTTTCCAGGTTAAGCAACTTCATTTAACCTATTCTCTGATGATCCGAACCGGACCACATCCCGGGTGGCAGGAACGCAGCATTCTACTTTATGGAACGGAGAAATATGCCCGGCTTCAAGAGGCAAATATTCTGGTTGCCGGACTGGGAGGGGTAGGATCCGTAGCAGCTGAAATGATTTGTCGCAGTGGTGTGGGCAAAATGACCATTCTAGATGGAGATACGGTTCAGCCCGGAAACATAAACAGGCAAATCCAGGCAACACACAACAACCTGGGCAGAGAGAAGGCTGTTGTAATGGGCGAGCGCCTGAAAGATATCAATCCGGGTCTGGAATTAACAGTGATCAACGAATTTATCCGCGAAGAAAGGATCCCGGAGATTCTACAGAAACCCTATGATTATGTGGTAGATGCCATTGATACACTTTCCCCCAAGATCTATCTGATCTACCATACGGTAAAGAGTGGACTGAAGCTGGCCAGTTCCATGGGATCGGGAGGAAAGGTGGACCCCTCCCAGATCCGGGTGGCAGATTTTGGGGACACTTATAACTGCAGGCTGGCCTATATACTTCGTAAGAAACTCCGGAAACTCGATGTTCACGGAGGATTCAAAGTGGTCTTTTCCAGCGAACAGGTTCCCAGGGAACTGATTATCCCGGTGGAGGATGAAGCAAACAAGAAATCGACTGTCGGAACTAACTCCTATATTCCGGCCATTTTTGGATGCACTCTGGCATCCATTGTGATCCGGGAACTGACCGGTAAATAACTTTTTCCGGACTTTGTGCAACTCTTGAGGCTGTTTTACCGTTAAACAGCTAGAAAATGAGTTCAACCAAAATCAGATAATTATGAAAAAGCTGCTTTTAGTTTTTATAGCATCCATATTTATTTTCAGCGTGTCAAACGCCCAATTGTTCAATTACGGGATCAAAGCGGGAATTGGATTCTCCTCCCTGAAATTTGATGATATTACCGGTATTATCGACGGGGGGGATGTCTACGATCTGATCACCGGGGACGGAGTGACGGGTTACCACGTGGGTTTGCAGACCCGTATCAAAGTGGCCATGCTGGTCATTCAGCCTGAACTATATTTCAATGCGGGTGGTGGAACTCTGCAGCAGGTGGTTGACGGGGGTGCGAATGAGATATTAAATGTGAAATTTAGCCGGATAGATTTACCGCTGTTGGTGGGGGTTAAGCTGGGACCGGCAAGAATCAATGCCGGACCTGTGGGTTCTTTTGTAATAAGCGAAAACACCGATCTGTCGGAGATTGAACCGGATTTTGAGTTATTTTCCAATTCCATGACCTGGGGGTTCCAGGCCGGACTTGGATTGGATATAAGTAAATTGTCTCTGGATGTCAGGTACGAGGGTTCCCTGAGCCAGCTTGGAGAGTCATTTACGGTGGGAGGCACCGACTTCGCCCTCGATGCACGTCCCAGCCAATGGATCATCTCATTGGGTTTCTGGTTTAGATAAAACCAATTAGCAAAGACCTGGAAAAGAGGGTGTCTCAAAAGGGCACCCTTTTTCTATGGGGTGTTTTATCGTGAAGTGGTTATTGCTTCGCAAAAATCCCAGTTCACTTTCAAAACACCCCACAGAAGGGAGCCCTTTTATGAGGCCCCTCTGTAGGCTTTCTCACGGGTATAACTTTCAAAGAGGCACTTTTGCACCCTCTATTTTGTTCTATTCGAAAATGTTGGTTTTATGTATCCCCTTGATAGTGCGCCTTCGCAGGATAAGAAACAGGATCAGATGAAGAATCAGGAATCCACTCCAGATCAGCAGAGTGATGTGAACGATCCGGATGCTTTCATAGGCCGAATGAAATCCCAGGAGGAACCAGGCTTCAGAAGTGATTCCCCAGACGATAAAGGTGGTCAGGTTCCACCTGAACCCGGCGTCAAACAGAAAGTTATTTATTCCATCCCGCTTTCCCGTCATCCAGGCGCTTACAAAGATGATGGCTCCATAGGCAACGGAGATGAAAATAACCCAGATCCAGCGTTCAACGGCGAGCAGGCTGCTCAGTCCGAATCGAAAGAGCACCGTGTAAATGAATAACAGGAGCGCATACAGCAGCAGGTTGCGAGATACTATTTTCATGGTATTTATTTTTTAGTGGTTGTAGCTTTATCGGTTAAAAGTTCCTTCAGCGGTTCTTGAAAAAAGAGCAGGATATTTCTTTCCACAAAGGAGTGAAGCAGGGACTCCCCCAGGGGGGTAAGGTGATAGTATTTCCGGTCGGGACCTTTATGACCTTTCCCGGCACTGAAATCGACCATTTTCAGGTGATAGTATTTCCGCAGTGTTCGGTAGAGGCTCTGTTCCTCTGCATGTATGGTCCCATTCGAAAAGCGCTGAATAGACTCCTGCAATCCGGAGACATATTTGGGGCCTTCTTTCAGCGACAGGAAGATCCAGAGGGTTAGCTGGCCCTTTTTGTAAGTCTCTTCCCATGCACTTAGAAGCTCTTTGTGCATTTCATAATCGTTTTTCATATGGAGCAATTGGTATTAAACAAGATGTATAGTACAAATGTAATACTATTTTCCAATCCCGGGCAAATTTTTCAGGATTATTTTTTCATATACGAATTTATCATGCAGGAAAAGAGACCCTTAAAGCACCCACTTTTTTTCAGGAGTGGTGTAATCCAGCACTCTTATCTGCAGGGTATTTCCCAGGCGGAGCGCTTCTTCACTCATCTTTTTCAGGGACCCACTGCAGATCCCAATATACCGTTGCTCCCCCTCCACTACCAGGTTTACCTTGTAGGCCCTGGCCCCTTGTTTATCCTGGGGAACCACGAAGGGAGAGGGTCCGGTACGCCTGCTGGCCAGACTGATCCGTACCACGGTAACATACGAGGGGGGCGGGAGGGGCTTCCATGCGCCGATTCTTATCTTCAGAAAGCGATCATACTTCAGGTAGCGCCGGTTCGCCAGATCGATAAGCACCCCCTGATAAGAGAAGGCTGAAAGGCCTCCCAGCAACAGGCAGATGGATCCGCCTGTGTATGTTTCATGAACCAGGAAAGTAAAGCCCATCAGGGCCAGCAGGGGTGTGATTACCTTGAAGGAATACTTTTCGAACTGGTAGAACGGCGAAGGATTCATGGAATCAAGTTAGCAAATATTGGGTTATATTTAAGTCGGTAAAAACAACGCATATGAAACGTCTTATATCCATGAGTATCCTCCTGATCCTCCTGGCTTTTTCAAGCCTGACGCAGTACGCTCAGACTTCCGGAGCAGCACTCACGCTGGAAGATATTTATAAAAATGAGACCTATCCCACCCGTTCCTACAGGTCGGTTCGTTGGCTGGACGATTCCAGGTACTATACCACCCTGGAAAGAAACAGGGAAAAAGCCTGTTCAGAGATTGTCCGCTACCATGCCGGGACCGGAGAAAGAGTTGTTCTGGTGGGAGCGGGACAGCTGATTCCGGAGCAGGGCGTGGATCCATTGGATATCAGGGACTATCACTGGTCGGCAGACAACAACAGATTATTGCTCTTCACCAATACCCGCAGGGTATGGAGGTACCATACCCGGGGCGACTACTGGGTGCTGGACCTTATTTCCGGAAAGCTGCAACAACTGGGAGCTTCCCTGAAACCAGCCTCCCTGATGTTTGCAAAATTTTCGCCCGACGGCACCCGGGTGGCCTATGTGAGTGAGCACAATATTTTTGTGGAGGAGCTTGGGGATGGTGCGATTAATCCACTTACAAGTGACGGAGGAGAACGCTTTGTGAACGGTACCTTCGACTGGCTTTATGAGGAGGAATTCAGCTGCCGGGATGGATTCCGGTGGAGCAATGACGGGGAAAAGATTATTTTCTGGCATTCCGATACAGACGGGACCGGGACCTTCTATCTGATCAACAATCTCGATTCCCTTTATTCTGTTCCGTTGCCCTTCCCCTATCCCAAGGTGGGGACTGCCAATTCGGCCGTGAAGATAGGGGTGGTTTCCTCCAGCGGAGGTGTTATAAAATGGTTCGATGTTCCGGGTGATCCCAGAAATCATTACCTGGTGAGGATGGAGGTGGTTCCTGGAAAGGACCAGGTGATTTTACAGCAACTGAACCGTCTCCAGAACACCAACCGTGTCTGGATCGGAGATCTGGAAACCATGGAGATAGAGAACATCCTTACGGAAACCGATGAAGCCTTCCTGGATGTGCATGACGATCTGGTATGGCTCGAAGGGAACCGCTATTTTACCTGGACCAGTGAACGTGACGGCTGGAGGCATCTGTACAGGATTTCGCTGGATGGAAAGGAGATCAGGCAGGTGACCAGCGGGGCATTTGATGTGATATCACTGGAATGCGTTCATCCACGGTCCGGATTTGTGTACTACATCGCATCCCCGGATAATCCTACGCAGCGATATCTCTATCGCAGCCGGCTTAATGGAAAGGGGGATCCCGAAAAAATATCTCCGGCTGAACAGCAGGGACAGCACCACTATTTAATATCAGGCGATGCAAGCCTGGCGCTTCATACCTATGAGAGTGCTCAGACTCCGCCCGTAATTTCACTGGTGGAACTTGGGTCTCACCGGACAGTCAGGGTGTTGGAAGATAACCGGGAGGTCAGGGAGAAATATGCCGGGCTGAATCTGACTCCCAAAGAGTTTTTCAGAATAGATATCGGGGAGGTTTTGCTGGACGCGTGGATGATAAAACCTGCTGATTTTGACCCGGCAGGGAAATACCCGCTTATTTTCCATGTATATGGTGAACCGGCTGGATCCACGGTGCAGGACAGCTGGGGAGGAGGGGATTTGTGGCATCAGTACCTGGCGCAGCTTGGATATGTGGTGATCTCCGTGGATAACCGGGGAACGGCTGCTCCAAGAGGAAAGGCATGGAGAAACTCCATTTATGAACAGATCGGGATCCTGGCTGCCAGAGACCAGGCCGCAGCTGCGAAAAAGATTCTGGCTGCCTATTCCTTCCTGGATAGTGAGCGGGTGGGCATATGGGGCTGGAGCGGAGGAGGTTCCATGACCCTCAACGGCATGTTCCGCTATCCGGATATATACAAAACCGGTATAGCCATTGCTTTTGTATCTCACCAGAAGCTGTATGATACGGCTTACCAGGAACGTTATATGGGCCTCCCCGGAAAAAATGCGGAGGGCTACCTGCTGGGTTCACCCATTACCCATGCCGCAAAGCTGGAAGGGAAGCTGCTTCTGATTCACGGAACCGCAGATGATAATGTTCACTATCAGAGTTTTGAGCTGTTGGTCGATGAACTGGTCAAACAGGATAAGTTGTTCGACATGTTCTCTTATCCCATGCGGACCCATGCCATTCGGGAACGGGAAAACACCAGTCTCCATCTGCGCCGCACCATGGCGAGGTACTGGCTGGAGAACCTTTAAACAGAAGGAGAAAAGAAGTGACAAGTCATATTCCCAGCATATTCAATGATGTAGTTGGCCCGGTTATGCGGGGGCCATCCAGTTCTCACAGTGCAGCGGCACTTCGGATAGGGCGGATTTGTCGGGAGCTGATGCAGGGCGATCCCGGACGTGTGATAGTAAGCTATGATGCCAGGGATGCCCTGGCCACCACTCACAAGAGTCAGGGATCTGATATGGGTATTAAGGGAGGATTGTTAGGTTTCGAAGCCGATGATGAGCGTTTGAGGGATCCCGATCCTTACCTGGCAGAGGCAGGGATCGATCTTAGTTTCAGGGTGACCGATACCGGTTTTGGCCTTCCCAACCTCTACCTGGTTCACATGCAGCAAGGGGGTTTAAAAATGGAAGTGGTTGCCCTTTCCACCGGTGGAGGGATGATCGAAATCATCCGGATCAACCAGGTTCCTGTCTCCATTAAAGGGGACCGGCAGGTGGAGCTATGGTTTGCAGAAAGCGGCAAACTCCTTCTGCAGGGCCCGCCCCCCGAGGGAGCTGCAAAACGAGTGATTGCTCCTGTTTTGCCCCTTGCTTCTTTTGATCCTATAGGGGTACCCTTCAGCACCTGCCAGGAGATGATGCAATACAACGCCGAAAGAAATCTGCCTGCCTGGGAACTCGCTGCCGATTATGAATCCATGCAGGGAAAAATCACGGATGTGGAGGTCTTTCAGAAGATGCGGGAACTATACAGGGTGATGCGCGGTTCCATCAATGCGGGATTGAGAGGGACCAGCTATCAGGACCGGATTTTAGGGGCACAGTCGGCTGCCTACCAGAAAAGCCTGGAGTCGGGGATCCTGGCAGGAGGTGAAGCCCTGCATAACATCACTCTTTATGTATCAGCCATCATGGAAGTCAAGAGCTCCATGGGAACCATTGTGGCTGCTCCTACAGCCGGATCATGCGGAACCTTTCCCGGTGCGGTGATTGGAGTGGCCGACTCCCTGGGCCTGGATGAGGAGCGGATCGTCAAGGCTTTGCTGGCCGGGAGTCTGACAGGTATATTTATAGCTGCCGCATCTACCTTTTCAGCCGAGATCGGGGGGTGCCAGGCGGAGTGTGGATCGGGTTCCGGTATGGCCGCCTCAGCAATTGCCTGGATATTGGGAGGCAGTGTGGAACAGTGTATGGCAGCTGCCTCCATGGCCCTTCAGAATTCACTGGGGATGATATGCGATCCAATTGCTGCCCGGGTGGAAGCTCCGTGCCTGGGAAAGAACATCAGCTCGGCTGTTAACGGACTCACAAGTGCGAATATGGCAGTGGCCGGATATGATCCTCTGATCCCGCTGGATGAGGTAATTGAGACCATGGATAGGGTGGGCCGGAGCCTCCCCCGCGAACTACGTTGTACCGCTCTGGGCGGACTCTCTACAACGCCGACGGCCATGGAAATTGAGAAACGGCTGGAAATAAATGAAAATCAGGGGAATGCATCTGCCTAAGAATCACCTGTGGCTGGGCCTGGAGTTCATACTCCTGTTTTTCGGAATCCCCTTGATTATCTACCTGGATGAGAATTTTATCCACCCCAGCATCATCATCCTGCCGGTCCTGCTGTTTATCTTCCTTCTGCTGAGGCGCAATCCCGAATTCAGATGGAGAGAACTGGTCGCCTGGTCGGTTCCCCGGAAAATGCTGGCTGTAAACGGACTTGTGATTATTTCTTCTGCCTTGCTGGTGTGGGCCTATGTCTACTTTTTTGACCGGGAGAAGCTGTTTAACCTTCCCAGGACCAATCCTTGGATTTATCTGGCCCTGTGTGTTTTTTATCCGGTGTTTTCGGCCTATGGGCAGGAGATTATCTACCGGACCTTTCTTTCAAGGCGATATTCGGCGATCTTCCGGAAGAGCTGGCAATATCTGTTGGCCAGTGCCATCAGCTTTTCATTTGTGCACATCGTTTATTATAATCCGGTATCCATGATACTTACCTTTATCGGCGGACTTTATTTTGCAAGGATGTATCAGCGGACTCGAAGCGTACTTTTTACCGCTGTATTACACGGTATTTTCGGAATCATATTTTTTGGCATGGGTATGGGCCAGTATTTCTGGCTGGACATGCCCGCATAAACTTATCAAAACGGAGGTTATATGAAGGGTACAAACTGGAATCATATGTTACGGGCTGTTATCGCAGCTTGTTTCTGCCTTTGGGCAGCAGGTGTGAGGGCACAGGAGCCCGTGGAACTGATAAGCTACAACATCCGGATGAATACTTCCGGCGACGGGGAGCACGCCTGGCCCCACAGGAAGGAAAATGTGGCCGCTCTTTTCAGGTTCCACAGGGCCGATATTTTCTGTGTTCAGGAAGCCTTGCCTGAGCAGATGGACGATCTGGATGCGGCTTTCCCTGGTTTTACCTACGAAGGGCTTGGTAGGGATGACGGGAAGAGGAAAGGGGAGTTTTCGGCTGTCTTCTATAATCGCGATCGTTTTAAAAAGCTTGACGGGGGTACTTTCTGGCTTTCCGAGACTCCGGGTGAATGCAGCTTTGGATGGGATGCGGCCTGCCGCAGGGTTTGCAGCTGGGTAAAGCTGGAAGATAAGCTTACCGGCGAATCGCTGCATGTATTTAATACCCATTTCGATCACCGGGGAGAAGTGGCCCGCAGCCAATCGGCCCGGCTGATCCTGGATAAGATCGAGGAAATATCAAAAGGGGCGGGAGCGATCGTGTTGTGCGGCGATTTTAACCTTCCTCCTGCTTCCGCACCCATTTCGCTTATCAGGACGAAACTCAGGGATGCATTCCGGGTATCGGAGCAGCCTCCTTATGCTTCGGTGGCAACCTTTCACGGATTCACCTATGATGATCCGCCCGGAGAGAGGATCGATTATGTCTTTGTTTCAGGCGATCTGAAAGTCCTGCGCTACGGAGGGCTGACCGATTCCAGGGACCGCTCCTTTTTCTCGGACCATCTTCCGGTGCTGGTAACTCTGCAGTTGGTCAAATGACAGCAGACATTCCAGTAAAATTCGGAGGTTATTTACCAAAAGCTGGGCTCGGCTTATACACAGATTATCAGCTACTCTTATCAATGTCAATAACTGGTATTTAGTACCTCCCCTTGCTGCAGCTCTAACCGGCCTTCTGCTTCCTGCTCATCTTTATTCCTACCGATTTGATAGGACCTCCCATGGGGGGATTCAGCTTCCGGATCCTGATCGTGGCTTTCTTAACACCATCCATCTCTGCAAAGAGTGCATCCAGTATGCGCTTCCCGATGTTTTCCAGGAGCTTTGATTTGGTCCGCCGCATCTCATTTTTAATGATCGCGTACGCCTGCTGGTAATTCACCGCATCCTGGAGCTTATCAGAGTCAGCCGGTAAGGCCAGGTCGGCATCCATCTCCAGGTCAACCAGGAACCGGTTGCCAACAATTTGTTCCTCCTGGTAATGGCCATGGAAAGCGTAGAATTCCATCTCTTCTATGATTACTTTACCCATAAATCAAAATTAGCAATAAATAACTTTTAAATCTCAGGCGCATGCCATACTTTTAGGCATGTTTAAAAGTCTTGTTAAGAACGCATTCCGGAACATCACCAACAAGTTTGGTTACAGTTTTCTGAATATAATGGGGATGACCCTGGGGATTACCAGTGCCCTTTTCCTGATTCTCTATGTTAGCGATGAGCTCAGTTTTGACCAGTACCATGAAAAAAGCGACCGGATTTACCGGGTCCAGTCGCATATTACTGAAACCGATGATGAGTTCACATGGATCGTTGCCCAGATTCCCTTTGCCCCACAGGTGGATGAAGACTACCCGGAGGTAGAGAGTGTTACCCGGCTTTTCAATTTTCAGCAGGCACTTTTTAAGAACGGGGATATCGAATTCACCGAGGAGGAGGTTTATTATGCCGACTCTACCTTTTTTGACATTTTCACCTATAAGACCCTGGAGGGGGGGACCGGCGATGCTCTGGATAAACCCAACTCCATCGTATTAACCGAAACCATGGCGGACCGATATTTCAGCGGGGAACCTGCCGTTGGATCCACCCTGAAGGTGGGAGAAGAGATCTATACCGTCACGGCGGTTATCGAGGACGTACCCAGGAACTCTCATGTCCTGTTCGATGCACTGGTTTCCCGGAACAGCCTGCCTGCCCAGATGGGAAGCTGGGGCAACTTCGGGGTTTTTACCTACCTGCTCCTCCAGGAGGGTGAAGACGCCGCTCAGCTGCAGGATAAGATGAAGGAGATGTACGACCGCTATATGTCCACCATCTTCGAAAGTATGGGTATTAGCATCGAGTACGAGTTAATGAAGGTGACCGATATTCACCTGCATTCTGAAAATGCCGGTGAACCGCAGCCCACAGGGAGTATTCAATATGTGATTATTTTCAGTATTGTTGCTTTTTTCCTCTTATTGATAGCGACCCTGAACTATATCAGCCTGGCAACAGCCAGGTCTGCCAAGCGTGCCAGGGAGATCAGCCTGCGTAAGGTGATCGGGTCGAGCAGGCGTCTGCTGATTACCCAGTTCCTGGCTGAATCCACCCTGCTCACCTTCTTTTCCCTGGTGCTTAGCATCGGTCTTATCATGCTTTTGCTACCCCAGCTGAATATGCTCTCCGGCAAGGATTTTACTCTGGAAGTCCTGGGCAGGCCCGTGGCCATACTCAGTCTTCTTGCCGGTACCCTGGTGGTCATCCAGCAGCTCAATTACATGCAGAACAAGGATCAGGGCTGGAGCATGGAGGGGGTTGTTTCCATGCAGTTGCCGGATAATGAACCCATAAGCAACATGCGCCTGCTTAAGGAGAAACTGATTGAAAGTCCGCAGATTGAGCATGCAGCATTAACCAACACCAGGATCGGAAGTGGTTCCGGAAAAGTGATTTTCCAGATGGAGACTTCCAATGGGATGGAAACACGTGGAATCAATTTTGCCGTGGTCGATCACGATTTCGTGGAGACCATGGGTATACAGATGGTGGAAGGACGCGATTTTTCCAAAGACTTTATCGGGGATACCCTGACAGGTGTTCTGGTGAACCAGACTCTGGCTGCACGACTCAACTGGGAGGAGCCTCTGGGTAAGCGGGTCCAGCTTGGGGATGGAGCGCAAATCATGGGCCGGGTCATCGGGGTTTTGAAAGATTACCATCAGACTGGCATGTATAATGAGGTGGAGTCTCTGATGCTGCTGTATCGTTTGGATAGCCCCATCCTGTACATCAGGATGGCCCGGGAAAACGGGGAGGGCACCCTGGGATTTATCCAGGAGAACTGGGAGGAAATCTTTCCCGGCAAACCCTTCAACTATTCTTTTCTGGAGGATGACTTTATGGACCAGTTCAGTAACGACAGGAACCGCAGGGCCGTCTTTGCAGCATTTACCATCCTGGTTATTATCATTGCCTGCCTGGGCCTTTTTGGACTGGCCACCTATACCACAGAACGGCGTGCTCCTGAGATAGGAGTCAGGAAGGTATTCGGAGCCAGCATTGAAAGAGTCCTGCGAATGGTTCTCTGGGAATTCATGCTGCTGGTCCTGGTTTCCTATGCGATTTCCATCCCGGCCGTATGGTTTATGATGAACAACTGGCTCGAGAATTACGTATACCGAATCGAGATCAGCCCGCTTATCTTCCTGTGGTCCGTGCTGCTGATCCTGGTGCCGACCATACTGACCGCGAGCTACCAGTCTTACAAGGCGGCCACTGCCAATCCGGCCGATTCCATATTTCAGGAATAAAATTCCCGCAGCCCTGCCGGATTCCTTTTAGTTCGTCAGAATTACTAATTTTGTGAACTTTAAGAGGAAGAAAAATGACA
This sequence comes from Bacteroidales bacterium, assembly GCA_029210725.1. Classification (NCBI taxonomy): domain Bacteria; kingdom Pseudomonadati; phylum Bacteroidota; class Bacteroidia; order Bacteroidales; species Bacteroidales bacterium. The sequence goes on from JARGFM010000002.1 coordinate 215,035, forward strand.
GAGCATAAAGAAGATACCGGAGAAAAGAAGAGCCTGAACTTTATCGAGGCTATGGTGGAGGCGGATATCCGCAGCGGAAGGGATAATGGCAGGGTGCATACGCGTTTTCCGCCGGAACCCAACGGTTACCTCCATATCGGTCACGCCAAGGCCATTTGTCTCGATTTCGGGATCGCTGAAAAATACGGCGGGAAATGCAACCTCCGCTTCGATGATACCAATCCCACCAAGGAGGATGTGGAATATGTGGACTCCATCAAGGAGGACATTCACTGGCTTGGATTTGACTGGGAGGACCGGGAGTATTTTGCCTCTGATTACTTTGGGAAGCTCTACGATTTTGCCATTGAACTGATTAAAAAGGGGCTGGCTTATGTGGACGACCAGTCGTCCGTGGAGATCGCGGGCCAGAAAGGCACACCCAGCGAACCGGGAACAAACAGTCCTTTTCGGGATCGATCCTTGGAGGAGAACCTGGACCTGTTCATGCGGATGAATACCGGGGAGTTTCCCGAAGGTTCCCGGGTGCTGCGGGCAAAAATTGATATGGCCTCTCCCAATATGCATATGCGCGACCCGGTGATCTACCGGATCCTCTTTCATCCCCATCATCGTACCGGCGAGGCCTGGAAGGTATACCCCATGTATGATTTTGCCCATGGGCAATCCGACTACTTTGAGGGTGTAACCCATTCCTTATGCACCCTCGAGTTTGAAGTCCACCGGCCGCTTTATGACTGGCTCGTGGAGCATCTGAAAACGGGCGATTACAGGCCCCGTCAAACGGAATTCAACCGGCTGAACCTGAGTTATACCGTGTTGAGCAAGCGAGTTCTGCTGAATCTGGTCAGGGAAGGGCATGTGAAGGGCTGGGACGATCCGCGGATGCCAACACTTACCGGATTGCGCCGGCGGGGATATACCCCGGAATCGATCCGGAACTTCAACGACAGCATCGGCTACACCAAGGTAATGGCCCAGAACGATGTGGGACTGCTGGAGTTTGCAGTCAGGGAGGACCTGAATAAGAGGGCTCCCAGGGTCATGGCCGTCCTGAATCCCCTGAAGCTGATCATTAGCAATTACCCCGAAGAGAAGACCGAGGAAATGGAGACGATCAATAACCCGGAAGATGAATCCAGGGGCAGCCGTACCATTCCTTTTTCCAGGGAAATATACATTGAGCGGGAGGATTTTTTGGAAGACCCCCCCGGCAAGTTTTTCCGCCTGGGTCCCGGGCGGGAAGTCAGATTGAAATCGGCCTACATCATTAAATGCGAAGGGTTTAAAAAAGATGAAAACGGGGAGATTTCAGAGGTTTACTGCAGCTACGATGAAGCGACCCGAAGCGGAGGTCCCGAGGCTGACCGGAAGGTAAAGGGAACTCTGCACTGGGTATCGGCCCGGCACGCAGTGGAAGCCGAGGTGAGGCTTTACGACCGCCTCTTCAGCGATCCCGATCCGGCCGGACACAAAGACAAGAACCCGGTCGATTTCCTGAACCCCGATTCGCTGAAGGTGATCACCGGCTACGTGGAGCCCTCCCTGAAAGAGGCCGGGCCCCTGGATCAATTTCAGTTCCAGAGGCTGGGTTATTTCAATGTGGATCCCGATACGACTCCGGACAGGCTGGTGTTTAATCGTACGGTCACCCTGCGGGACAACTGGACAAAGAAAACCTGAAAAGCATTCCAGCTATAACACAGATAGGATCAATGTACCGTAAAAGGCTCCCTTATATCCTTCTTTTTCTTTGTTTCATTCCGCACTTGCTACTGGCACAAACGGAATCGCCGGTCCGGCCCAAAATCGGGTATGTGCTTAGTGGCGGGGGTGCCAAGGGGATGGCCCATGTGGGAGTGCTGAAAGTACTTGAAGAGCTTGGGCTGGAGCCCGATTATATTACCGGCACCAGCATGGGAAGCATCATGGGGGGGCTCTATGCCATCGGTTATTCAGCCGATGAGATTGCGCATATCATTGAGACCATTGACTGGAGCACTGTGCTGACCAACGAGATCCCGTCCAGCGAGGTAATCATGCGCAGAAAACATGAGTATGGCCGCTATATACTGGAAATACCCATTTATGATGGAAAACCCGAACTTCCAGCCGGACTGATCGAGGGGCAAAAGCTTTCTGAGCTTTTTTCCGAACTCTCCTGGAGAGTGGCCGGTGTGAATGATTTTCATGACTTTCCCTATCCCTTTACCGGCATTGGCACTGATATTCTCAGGGGGGAGAAGGTGCTGATGAGAAGCGGGGACCTGTCATCCGCCATGCGTGCCAGCATGGCCATTCCCAGTGTATTTACCGCTGTAGTAAGGGATTCCGTGCACATCCTGGTGGATGGAGGGGTGATGCGCAATTTCCCGGTCCAGGAGGCCATCGACATGGGAGCCGATATTATCATCGGTGTTTATGTGGGCTTTGACAGTCAGATGGAAGCCAGACAACTTCGCTCCTTAACCAGCGTGATCACACGCACCTCCTTGTTATCCGGGGCCCAGGATGTGGCATCGCAGGTTCCTCTGGTGGATTACATGATCGTGCCCGACCTGGAGGGATACTCCCCCGCCAGCTTTGGCAGCGGGGTGGAGATCATGAACAGGGGGGAGGAGGCTGCCAGGGCCCGGATCGGTCTCCTGAAGGCACTGGCCGATTCGGTTAACAACCTGGGGGTTCCACCCAAAAGGAGACAACTTCCGGCCAATGATTCTGTTTTTATAGGAGACATAAAGGTATTATCAGTGAGTCCGGCTCTTGAAAGCTTTGTTGTATCCCGTTCGGGGATTGAGACCGGCCAATGGATCCATCCGGATCTCTTAAACAAAGGGATTGATAAACTGTTTGGCACGCTCTTTTTCGAAAAAATCGAGTATTATTTTGAAAAGATGCAAGAGGGATACCGTTTGGTCTTCAGGATCAAAGAGAAAGCACATTCTTCCATCGGGGCAGCCCTGCATTATGACAACACCTTTGGCCCCGGCCTGATTCTGAATTATACCCTGATCAACTCGCTGGTGGAGGGATCCAGGCTGGGTCTTAGTATGGATATCAGCGAGAATATGCAGCTGAAGGCTTATTATGATCTGCACCTGGGCAAAAAGAGGAATTTCATAGCCTCTCTCTTTGTCACCTCGGAAAGAGAGGTACTTCCCTTTTTTTCCAATGATGTGGATATCGGGAACTATCATCACGGCCTGACCAGGGCAGGGCTTGGTCTCAGGCAGAGCCTGGGTATTAACAGCCATCTTGGTACCGATTTTTATTATCGTTATTCCAACCTGAAACTTTCCAGGAACATTAAGGAGGTTAAACCAGAACTGGAGTTTCTGGATAATTTTATTTTCCGGGGCCCGGAACTGGCCTTGTTTTACCAGTTAAATACCTTTGATAACAACCTCTATCCCACCAGGGGCAGCAGGATGTATATTACTTACAGACAGGCATATAGCACACAATTTATCACGAAACTTGATTTTCCGGACAGCCTGGATATTCAAAACAGAAACACCAGTTCCAGGGATCCTTACTGGCACCTGACCGTCGATTTGGAAAGTTTTATTCCATTGGGAAAGAAAATGTCGTTCAACTCGGAGTTTGCCATTGGATTATCCGCCAATGATAAACCCTTTCCCGATAACTATTATGTGGGGGGCTATCGCTATAACCAGAGAAGCAGCCAGGTGGCCTTCGTGGGTCTGCAAAGTCACGAATTACTGCAGGGCAATTATGTGAAAGAAAAATTCGCCCTCCAGGTTGAGGCCATTCCAAACCTTTTCTTATCCGCACTATATAACCTTGTTTTTGTCTCCAATGACCATACGACCTTCCTGGATGACATTATATCCTGGAACAACGAGGCACGTTATATGGGTGTTGGAGCAGGATTCACCTATAAGACTCCTATTGGTCCCGTTTCGGTCTTCCTGGGGTCGCGAACCGATCTCTGGAATCCCGCCTGGTATACCAATATCGGATTTACCTTCTAGAAAAGAAAGCTCCGGAAAACAGAATGGGACCACCCTGTTAAGGTGATCCCATTCAAAGGTTTAGCACATTATGCTAACCTTTGTGATTGTAGAGATGCACATCCTGCTGCGGGAAGGGGATGGAGATACTGGCACCATCAAACTGCTTTTTCACGTTTTCGGTAATATCAAAGAAGAGACTCCAGTAATCCTCCGATTTTACCCAGGTCCTCAGCTTCAGGTTTACGGAGCTGTCGGCAAGCGCTTCGACCATGACCTCAGGTGGATTTTCCTCCTTCAGAACGCGTTCATCCTTTTGTGCCATTTTCAACAGAATATCCTTGGCCTTATCAATATCGTCCCCGTATCCAATTCCAAACGAGAAGTCGATGCGCCGGGTGGGCATGGCTGAAAAGTTGGTAATGGACCCAGTGGCCAGGGGGGAATTGGGAATGATCACCTTACGGTTATCGGGGGTAGCTAATACCGTGGTGAAGATCTGTATCTCCTTAACAGTACCCATAAATCCCTGTGCTTCGATGAAATGTCCCACTTCGTAGGGTTTGAAAAGCAGGATCATTACGCCACCGGCAAAGTTCTGAAGCGTTCCCTGAAGAGCCAGACCCACTGCCAGACCGGCCGCACCCAGTACGGCAATAAAAGAGGTCATCTGGATTCCCACCATACCCATGACACTGATTACCAGCATCACCTTCAGCAGGATATTGATGGATGTTTTCAGGAAGGGGATCAATGATTCGTTCACCCTTCCCTTCCTCATGCCTCGGATCAGGGCCTTGGTGATCCACCTGATTACAATAAGGCCTACGATCAGGACCACAATGGCCATGAAAAATTTCATTCCGTAGGTGACGGCCAATTCATAAATCTGCGCAAGAATTTCCTGGAATTTTTCCATAGTTGATTATTTAGGGTTAAAAATGTTTCATTAACAGGCTCAATGGGTAATTGTTGAAAACAAGGTAGAAATTCTGAGCTGAATTTTAAAATGAAAAACCAAGCCTCTGTAAGCCCGCAGCTATTTCAGGAGCAGACATAAAGAGCTCCCACAGCAATCCGGACCGGTAATTTTCGATCATAACCACAATGGGCCCCTGGTCGATGGCCAGGTAAGAATCGGCCCACCAGTTCTCGGTCTGGTTAAAGGCATCGTGGAACCCATACACACCCCACAGCTTATGGCCCAGCTCATAATAGAAGTGTCTGATGGCAGAGAGGGAGTGTTCAGGGGTGTAGGGGATGGATGAAATGGCAGCTGTGGGAGTGATGACTCCCAGGTCGTTGGTGGGCGAGTGTGCATTGTAAAACTGGTGGTTATCACTCGCGGTAAGCCCCCAGCACTGGGCACTGTACCCTTTGTAATTCTTTGGATTCTCTATGCAATACTGACGGTTGATCAAAGTGTGGTTCATATTCTGCTGCCAGTAACTGGCATACTGGTCCTTCAGGTTCCTTGGATCGAGCCCCAGGAAGGAATAGTGTGAGAAAAAAAGCGGGCCGCCCAGCTCTTCCCCCAGGGGAAGTTTGATGCCATAATATTCGGAGCCATTCACGATGTCCCCGGCCCGGGCATATCCATTGTGGTAGGCCATGGAATCTATCGGATGTGTCGGTGAGGAAGCCGCCAGCACATAAGTAATCAGGGTTTCATTATGTCCCCGGATGGCATGATTCATCTCCCAGCCAAAGTCGGGCGACCAGTGCCAGTAAAGCACCTCCTCCCCTCCCCGGGTAAACCAGTCCCACTCCACCGACTGCCAGAGGGTATCAATGCGGTTTTTTAACGCCTTCTCTCTGGCATCCGTTTTAAACAGATACTCTCTCATGGTGAGCAGGCCCTGCACCAGAAAAGCGGTTTCCACCAGATCGGCCCCATTATCTTTTTCGCTGAAGGGGATCACTTTTCCGGAGGATCCGCTGAGCCAGTGTGGCCATACTCCGTGGAACCGGTCGCAGCTTTCCAGGAAGTCCAGAATTTTTTCCAGATGGGCGATCCCCTCCTGGCGTGTCACAAATCCCCGTTCCATTCCCACAACCAGGGCCATGATTCCGAATCCGGTGCCTCCGGAAGTCACTGTATCCAGAGAACTGTTTCGCTCCCTGGCCATCCCGGAAGCCGGATCAGCAAAATCGTAAAAGTATTTGAAGGTCTGATGTTGTACCAGATCAAGCAGTTTTTCATCGGTCAGCTGAAGCTCAATTTCCGGTTTGCATCCTGTGCCGGGACCGGCCACCAGCGCGGTCCCCACTATCGTCCAAAAAAGAATTTTTTTCATAGCAATAAAGTTAAACAATGAGCGATAGAAAACCTATGTTCTATATGAATTGTTACAGGGATATCATCAGAACTTAATCAAATGTCTAAACACCCAATAAATAGCATGGTCCGATTGCAGGCGGAAGCAGTCGCCCTGGCAACTTTTGCTTTTTGGGGCTATCACCAATCAGATACGAATCTGAGGATCTTTCTGGCGGTCCTTCTCCCACTGCTGTTCGCCATTCTGTGGGGTGTCTTTGCAGTCAGGGGAGACCCCAGCCGTTCCGGTAAAACAGTTGTTCAAACCCCGGGGATCGTAAGGCTTTTGCTGGAGCTTGGATTATTCGGGGCAGCAATATGGATGATGCTGGACCTGGATCACTCCCTGATCGCTTTGGTTTTTGGATTGGCTGTAGCGATACACTATTTCATCTCCTTCGACCGTATTGCCTGGCTGCTGAAACAAAAATGAGAATTTTTACTAATTTTGCCGTGAAATCCGCAGCGGATTTGACAAGATTGAAATTAAATTATGGTCGGTTTGCCGAGTGGCTAGGCGCTGGTCTGCAAAACCAGTTACAGCGGTTCGAACCGAGCCGCTACCTGCGGCGAGCTCACCGAACGCAGTGAGGTAATCCGCAGCGGATTTGACAAGATTGAAATTAAATTATGGTCGGTTTGCCGAGTGGCTAGGCGCTGGTCTGCAAAACCAGTTACAGCGGTTCGAATCCGCTACCGACCTCACTATAAAAACCGAACTTTCTGATAATAAAGAGGTTCGGTTTTTTGTTTGCCCTGTTTTGGCGTACAGTTGGCGTATTCTCATTTCACCAATTCATAATTCGTACTTCTCCCACCTGCAGCTTCTTTTCGTAAAATGTTTTTATTGATCAAGTCATTAATGTCTCTGATCGCAGTATCCTTTGAACATTTGGCAATTTTCGCCCATTTAGATGAAGTCAGTTTCCCGTCAAATCCATCTAATAGTTTGTTGATCTGCTTTCGCTGCCTTTCATTTATAATGGTCTTCGAGTGTTTATTCCAAAAATCAGCTTTGAACAATACTTGCCTGAGTATTGAATCAGTGGATTTTAGTGCAATTATCAGGCAGTTCAAAAACCATGTTATCCATTCAGTGATATCAAGATTACCCTTTTGTGTTTTTTCGAGTATCTCATAATATCCTCTCCGTTCTTTTCGGATTTGGGCTGACATACTATAGAATCGTTGATTACTTTTGTCTGCCCTTGCTAAAATCATATCCGACAGTGCCCTTGTTATTCTTCCATTTCCATCTTCAAAAGGATGAATGGTTACAAACCAAAGGTGGGCAATCGCAGCTTTTATTACCAGATCTGTTTTATCGTCACTATTGAACCAATTCAGGAAACGAAGCATTTCATTATCTACTAATCCAGAATCTGGTGCCTGGAAATGCACTTTTTCTTTTCCCATAGCTCCTGATACCACTTGCATGGGACCTGTTGTATCCTTTCTCCAATCTGCAACCCTAATCTTATACATTCCACTTCTGCCTGTTGGAAATAATGCTGCATGCCAATCAAAAAACCTTTCTGCTGATAGAGGTTCGAAGCAGTTTTGTGTGGCATCAAACATCATTTCAACTATTCCATCAACATTTCTATCAGATTCGATTGAACCTGCAATATCCATTCCTAATTTCCTGGCGATGGATGAGCGAACCTGGTCCGGATTTAGAATTTCTCCTTCGATTTCTGACGATTTTAAAACATCCAATGTTAAGGTATCCAGGAGTGCCTCATTTCTCAGATCAAATCCCAATAACTCCATTTTACCTATCAGGCGACCCTGAAGATTTCTTGCCTCACTAAGCAGACTGATAATTAGATCTGTATTCCAGGTAAAGTGTGGCCAGTTATCTTTTTGATATATATAGACGCTCATTCGTCGCATAATATACAACGAAAATACGCCTTATTCGTTGCATCTCAAAATTTTCCGTTGCAAATATTGCATCAAATAATTAGTTTATTCGTTGCATCATGGCTCAATAGGTCTTTTTTACTGACAAGTAAATTGGGCGTACAGTTGGCGTATAATATTTGTTTTTGGTTGGGTTTACTTACTTCTACCTGGGTTGAAAAAGTTTGTAATTCTCTGCAGGAGATATGATTAAGGATAAAAGGGAGTAATAAGAATTGACTGAATCCAAACGCTACCGACCTCAATGAAATCCCCTTTCGCGAAGCGATTGGGGATTGCTTGAAAGGCCCCCTCTCCTGGATCATGAGTCGCATCCACAGTGCGATGAATATCCCGCTACCGACCTCAAAAAATCACTGAATATCAAGGGAATATAAGTTTTGCCGTTATCTCATTCTTGTCACATTTTTGAGAATATGCAGATTTTGATTTCCATTGCTTCTTATATGGTTTCAACGATAACACAGAATAGGCTCGATTTGCAAAACTTACCATATGTGAGGTATTGCAACTCATCAGCATGGCATCATTTGATCGAACATCAATTTGTACCTAAAATGGGAATGCAGCATACCGGAATATCAGTCAATAAAAATAGTTCCTAATTCTGGCTATGTCTCATCTCAAAAGAAAAATAAGGAGTACAACGACCAGGCATCGTACCCCTGAGGAAATTCTGTAGTAGATTCTCTATTATTTTTCCGGCAGGAAATTCTCAAGCACCCATAATTCGGAATCAGTTGAGGCTCCTCCTCTGCCCGCGAAGGCGAGTTTTCGCCCGTCAGGACTGATCGTAAGGTTATATATGCCCCAGCTTTTTTGCAGTCCGGTCTTCTCGGGTTTGCCACCCTCTACAGGCACCCGCCACAGATCAAAGTTCCTCATATCATTCAGATCAGGTGCGGCAAACAGGATATATCGTCCATCCGGTGACCATGCTTGATGAATTCCGGGCGTTCCCCATTTTATTTCTCCGAAACTCCATATCTCCTTTACTTCTCCACCAGAGGCCGGCATGATATTCAGCGACCTTATCCCACCCCAGCCTGCATTTGAAAAGCAGAGCCAGTGAGCATCCGGAGATAGCGCAATTCTGATTCCTCTTTCAACCTGCGGATAACGAAACAGTTCCTTCTCTTCACCGGACCGAAGGTCACGAACGACGATTTGGGAGATGCCGGCATCTAATTTAGCACGTGCAAAGAAACACTTCTCATCAGGGCCGTATGCCCCTCCCGTAAGACGCTCATCCGGGCCGCAGAGATAAACCCGGTTGATCTCACCTGTTTTCAGTTCGATACGGTATATACTAAAACCCGAAATACCTGTTGAACCCCCGAAGGTTATAAATCTGCCATCAGGGGACCAGTCAGGCCCACCAATATATCTGAGCCCAAGCCGCCAGATCTCTCTGTAGAAAACCTGCTCCTTTCCTGTATCGAGTGATCGAATGCACAGGGCATTGCCAACGTTGGTAGGATATGGGGAGTTGCCGCGTCTGGATACATAGGCCAGATATTTCCCATCGGGGGAGAAGGATGGGGTAAAATTGCCTCCTTCATAGGACTCTACGAACTTCCTGGGAGGGCTGGTGACATTGCACGTTGTGGGATCGAGGTCGACAGCAAAGACGTCTTCCGTTACCCTGACCACGCCATAGTACAGAGCTCCTTCGTGTGTTAAGCTTACGGGTTGAATGCGTTCAATACCAGGCTTGATGAGGGTCGGTTCATTCTGGATTTCTGTGCCGGAGAGCTCACCAACCCACAGGCTGAGATCACCCGTCCTGTCACTGGCAAAAATGAGCCATTGGCCATCCATGGAACAGCCGAGAAGATAATCGTCAGCGGGATGTTTTATCAGCGATGTTTCCTGGCCTGTTTCAATGTTCATCACGAAGATGTCTCGCTCAGGATTCAGATGATCGGTAAGCCGGTCGTAGATGATATGGCGGCTGTCTGATGAGAAGCGAAGAGTTGTAGGATATATCTGTCGTCTAAGCTCGGAGAGAATACGGATTGATCCATTCTTAGTGGAAACCAGCACGATCTGATCCGGCTCATTTTTTTGAGAAACCAAGGCTGCAATGTGCCTCCCGTCGGGAGACCAGGACAAGCTCCACATTTCATTGGCTTTAGCGATCTGAGTAATCACTCTTGGTTTGCCACCCTCGAGCCCAACCATCTCGATCTGATCGGGATAAGTGTTAACCAGCTGGGTGAAATATTCAGTGGCTTTTTGTTTGCCCATTTTCTCATTGATCAATCCGAGATGGTAAAGTGCTTTTGCAGCCACCGGTCGGTCATCCGGGTAGTTCTCAAGAATATCCAGGCAGAGTTCAGCTGCTTTTTCAAGGTCGCCCGTTACTTCTTCTTCATATATAGCTGCTGTTAATGCTACCGATGCCTTGTTTTCCTGTGCGGATAGGGAACAGGTCAGAAATCCTAAAAAGATCATCAATAAAATCCGTGTTTTCATGGTTCTAAGTCTTTTGTGTACAAAAGTACCATGGGTCAGTGTTAAGCCGCTGAAGCTGCCGTTAAGTTTGGTTAAGACCGGGTGAAGAACCATGGGTATTGAATCTATATCCCACCCCCCGAATGCCTGTTATCCAGTGCGACTGATCCGGATCATCTTCTATCTTCCTGCGCAGATTGGCAATATGTGTATCCACGGTCCTGGATGTAACATAAATATCATCGCCCCAGATGCTGCTGAGAATATTATCGCGTTTGAGTACATGTCCCGCATGCTGCATCAGCATTTTCAAGAGGGCGAATTCGATAGTAGTGAGCTGAACAGGTACGCCATTTTTTGTGAATTCATATTTCGAAGGATCCAGTTCAAACGGACCAACCTGGATTGTTTTAGCAGCGGTCTGCTGATCCCTGATCTCCGACCGGCGCAGTAAGGCTTTTACACGGGCATGAAGCTCGAAGGTACTGAATGGTTTAGTTATATAATCGTCTGCCCCGAGCTCAAGGCCCAGCACCTTGTCGAATTCCTGGCTCTTGGCCGTCAACATGATGATCGGAGTTCCGATATTTCGCCGCCGTAATTCCTTGCATATCTCCAGGCCATCGAGCTCCGGCAGCATGAGGTCGAGGATGATGATACCCAGGTTCAAATCCAATGCTTTTTCAAGTCCTTCCGGACCCGTGGAAGCAGTTTCCACCCTG